>NZ_DKJX01000002.1:469-2493 GCF_002454935.1 Massilia sp. UBA6681 | reverse complement strand
CCGCAGGTGCGGGGCGCACGCGACCTACAGATAGCCAAATCGTTGGGGTTGAGGCTCATCCCCGCAGGTGCGGGGCGCACGCCGGCGGTCATAGCGTTCAAGCTGTGCCCATGGGCTCATCCCCGCAGGTGCGGGGCGCACCCGTGGTCATCAACTCGAACCTTGACGATGTGCGGCTCATCCCCGCAGGTGCGGGGCGCACGGAATGGGTCGAATCTTGATACTCCTCGGCTGGGGCTCATCCCCGCAGGTGCGGGGCGCACTAGGTGGTCATTTCGGGTTCCTCCTTGGTTGGTGGGCTCATCCCCGCAGGTGCGGGGCGCACCTGCATTCGGCGCGGCATACGTGGGTGTCTGTGGGCTCATCCCCGCAGGTGCGGGGCGCACACACCGTTGTTATCACCCAGTCCGACCATTCTGGGCTCATCCCCGCAGGTGCGGGGCGCACGCGTCTTGCCAGTGGGCTTTGCGCGGGGTGAGGGGCTCATCCCCGCAGGTGCGGGGCGCACGGGGCCTGGGGTTTCTGGATTGACTCACTCTGCGGCTCATCCCCGCAGGTGCGGGGCGCACTGGTCAAACCGGGAGGCTAACTTGATGGCGGCGGGCTCATCCCCGCAGGTGCGGGGCGCACTTTCCGACCGACCAGGTCGTCCAGTCGTCTGTGGGCTCATCCCCGCAGGTGCGGGGCGCACCGGCGCGCATTACCGGGGAAAAACCGCAGGGTGGGCTCATCCCCGCAGGTGCGGGGCGCACCCGCGAGCACAGTGGAGAGCAGTACACAGATCCGGCTCATCCCCGCAGGTGCGGGGCGCACTTCGAGTAGATCATCGGTTTGGTCTTCGAGGGCGGCTCATCCCCGCAGGTGCGGGGCGCACACGTGGTATTTCTCCAAGGTCGGCAGGACAGTGGGCTCATCCCCGCAGGTGCGGGGCGCACACCTACATGCTGGGGTCTGGGGCTGCGTCGAGCGGCTCATCCCCGCAGGTGCGGGGCGCACTTGGGTAAAGACCCGCAGGTTTCACGCTCGGACGGCTCATCCCCGCAGGTGCGGGGCGCACCGAGTGTTGAGGTTATTGGTGGCGCTCAGGCTGGGCTCATCCCCGCAGGTGCGGGGCGCACAGGGGCTTCCGGTAACTGCAGTGCAGAAAGCACGGCTCATCCCCGCAGGTGCGGGGCGCACGACCGGGGGCAACACGAAAGTTTTTGGTTCGTGGGCTCATCCCCGCAGGTGCGGGGCGCACAGGTCTCGTCCCAGTCGGTGGTGTAGGTGGTCAGGCTCATCCCCGCAGGTGCGGGGCGCACCAAAAACCCCCTCTGACCTGCATGTTTGCATAGGGCTCATCCCCGCAGGTGCGGGGCGCACCTACCCTCCGCGTTCGTCTCGCTGGTCTTAGCAGGCTCATCCCCGCAGGTGCGGGGCGCACGGCCTTTGGCGGTTGAGATGCATTGCCGCAACGTGGCTCATCCCCGCAGGTGCGGGGCGCACCGCCCTCGTAGGCTCGGCCTCGCGGCGGAGGCGGGCTCATCCCCGCAGGTGCGGGGCGCACTTCCAAACTTGGCCTCCCATGCAGCCACATGGGGGCTCATCCCCGCAGGTGCGGGGCGCACCCAGTATCGGACGAGATCATGGGCATTTTCCGCGGGCTCATCCCCGCAGGTGCGGGGCGCACGGGCGGTGTTTCGGGGCTGATTGGTTCGGCGTGGGCTCATCCCCGCAGGTGCGGGGCGCACCGCATCCTTGGATTTGCCACACGATGCAGTCGGGGCTCATCCCCGCAGGTGCGGGGCGCACTCCTCATCAAGGTCGGTGTAGAGCTTGTCGACCTGGCTCATCCCCGCAGGTGCGGGGCGCACGCGTCGACGCCGGAGGGTTTGCAGGGCGCCCCGGGCTCATCCCCGCAGGTGCGGGGCGCACACGGCCGACTTAGTGCCGACGATCGCGGTCCCCGGCTCATCCCCGCAGGTGCGGGGCGCACCTTGCCGCCGCCCTGGCTTCCGCTATCCCGGTGGGCTCATCCCCGCAGG
>NZ_DKJX01000002.1:0-314 GCF_002454935.1 Massilia sp. UBA6681 | reverse complement strand
CCGCAGGTGCGGGGCGCACTCAGCCAGCTTCTCCAACGGTGGAACAAGACGAGGCTCATCCCCGCAGGTGCGGGGCGCACTGACCAGCAGAGAAGCGCCCATCCTTGATGTCCGGCTCATCCCCGCAGGTGCGGGGCGCACCCCTTGAAGCGCACGCCGTCACCGGCGTAGACGGGCTCATCCCCGCAGGTGCGGGGCGCACGTGGAATCGCAAAAGACCAGCTACAGGATTCCAGGCTCATCCCCGCAGGTGCGGGGCGCACCTCGGAAAAGGGCCGGGGCCACGATGAAACGACGGCTCATCCCCGCAGGTG
>NZ_DKJX01000103.1:0-11507 GCF_002454935.1 Massilia sp. UBA6681 | reverse complement strand
CCGAAAAAGTCAGGCTACCTCATGATTCCCAGCTTGAGCAGCCACACTTCGAACTTGGTCAGGCCATTTTGCTTGGGCGTGCCCCAAGGATTGCCGTTGTCGCATGTGATGCGTTCGGGTAGGCCGTATAGCTTGAATGCCTCGGTCAGCGCGCTTTTTACTTGATCGCCCGTCTCCCCCGAGCAGGCACTCAGACAGATGGAAAAGCGCGAGTGATCATCCAGCACTGTCAGTGGGTAGCACCGGCCAGCCTGCGCATTGGTGAGCGCGAAGTGCCCTTTGAAATCCATTTGCCAGAGCAGATTAGGGGCTTCGTGCTCGAAGCGTTTGATGGCTGGTGACGAGACATCGGTAGGCGGCAAGATCTGCCTTCCATGCCGCTTCAGGATGGCAGCGATGGTGTTGGGATGAGGTTTGCCAAACTCTTGTGGAATCAATGCCTGCAGCTTACGCCCGCCCCAGTAGGGATAGGTGTCGTGAAGGGCAACGACCTGTGCTTCCAACTGTGCATCGCTGCGCTTGGGCGAGTTATGCGGGCGGCGAGACCGGTCATTTAACCCGTCCTTTCCCTGTTCTTCGAACAGGGAAAGCCATTTGTAACCCGTCTTGCGACCGATTCCAAATGCCTGGCAGAGGGCGCTGACGTTGGCTTCTGGTGCGCTTGCCAACACCACAAATTCGAGACGAGAGGCCATCCGGGAACACTCCTTCCAAGGCATCGCACGCTCCAGTTATTGGTCGTGCGCTGATCATAAAAGGTGTTACCTATGTCTCTAGACGACTGTTACCTATGTCCCTGTGCCATACAAGGTCCCCTGCCCACGCGTTCAACAACAGCCGGCACCGCCGCGACATCTCGACGGATAGCCATCACCGCGTGGGCGGAGAATCCGCCGACCCTACGAAAACCGTTACTTGAATAAAGGCAAGATCGCCAGCGGCGCACTGTAGGTAATCAGCTGCGCCCGCTCGGCGCCGAAGCGGTAGTTCACGGCCGGGAAGTCGGCATCGGGGTCGCCGCTGAAGGCCGCGCCAGGCGTGAGCGGCAGCGCCTGCTCCCCTTCCGGACGGCGCAGCTTGACCGAGGCCTCCACGCCCTTCTTCGGGAACACCATGCGCACGCCCACGCACTGGCGCGAACGCGCCGAGGCATCGACGTGGCGGGCATAGCCCAGCGCCTGGGCGCAGGCGGCGCGCAGCTCGTCGGTGTCGTAGACGTTGTCCGCCCGCGGCGTGATCGTCACCCGTGCGCGCAGGCTGAAGGGGCCGATCTTGCGGTTCGGCGCCAGCACGGCGTTTTCGTCGTAGGCGGCTTTTACCAGCGGCAGGACGCCGCGGCCGAGGGCGTCGAGCGCCAGGCTGGTCTGCACGGTCTTGCCCGCCAGGACCAGCTGCAGGCCCTCGCCCAATACACCCTTCTCGCGCGGCAGCAGCTGCAGGTGGTTCTGCAGCAGGCTCTTGGGGCCGCCGTATTTTTCGAACACGACCAGGCTGCGGTAGGCGTCGCGGTAGCTCGCCCACTCCGACGCGGGCGCGAGCGCCTGCGCCGCGGCCAGGCTGGCCGAGCTCAGGAGCAGTGCGCATGCGGTGGCGTGTGCGAATCGCATCATCAGAACCGGTAGGCGAAGGCGGTCGAAACCGTCACGTTGCTGGGCCGCTCGACGAGCGGGCTGCGGCGGGCGTCGCCCATCAGGCGCGTTCCCTGCACGCTCGATGTCAGCATCCAGGAAGGCGACAGCGCCCAGTTCCAGCGCGCGCCGATGCGCAGGTCCTTCAGGCCGCCGTCGGGGCGGTAATAGGAATTGCCGCTGCGCATGGCCTGCTCGGCGCTGACGCCGAAGTAGCTCTGCTGGTAGGCGCGGTTGGCAACGCCAAGGCCGGCCGACAGCGACAGCGTGTGGTGCGGGGCCAGCTGCATTGCCAGGCGCTGGATGCCGAACTCGCCGCGCACGCCGTTGCGGTCGTTGCCGGCGCCGGCCAGCACGCTGCTGGTCAGGCGCCATTGCGGCGACAGGTAATAATTGAAGAAAGCGCCCGCTTCAGCACGCGCCATGACCTCGTCCATGCCGGCGAGCGGATTGGCGCTTTTCATCGTGCGCTCCGTCGACGGCAGCATCGTGGCAAAGGCATCGACGCCGCCGACGCTGCTGCCGGTGCCCGATTCGGTGCGGCGCGGATGGATGGCCAGCAGCGGGCCGTATTCGACGACCGGGCTGGCGGACAGGTGCATCCCTGCGCTCATGCCGGAAATGAACATGCCGTTGCTCCATTGAACCTGAAGCACCGGCAATGCCCTGACCTTCCTGCTGTCCGCCCCCTCGTACCGCGGCGCCGACACGACGCCCAGCCCCGCATACATATCGCGGCTGCCGTCGGGCATCGGGTTGGTGGTCGGCGTCTGTGCGCTTGCGGCGCCGCCCGAGACAGCCAGAACCAGGGCGAAAAGCTTGTTCATGTCTTTCACAATCGGGAGAGTTCGGCAATCCAACATTTTACGTCGGGCAAGCCGAACTCTCACGCATTGTTACTGGTTGGTACGAGTTTCTGTCACGAATTCCACGGGGGCCTCGCTGCGCTTGACGATGACCAAGTGCGCAGGGTGGACGATCATCATGCCGCAGAAGACGCCGGGCCCGGGCACGCTGTCGACCACGCCGACCTGCAGCCTGCCGTCCTGGAAGGAGACGCTTCCGACGCCGCCGCCGTGGCAGTTGCTCGGCTTGGGACCGCGGAACACGCCGATCACCATCTGCTCCTTGAAATCGACCTTCGGCAAGGCGTGCTCGCTGCCGGCATGTTCGGCCCACAGGCTGGCCCAGGCCGCCTCGTCGCGCACCACGACATTGCGCTGCTCGAGGATGGCGGTGCGCACATGCGGCTCGACCGTGGTGAAGTTGACGTAGTCGTTGACGATCTTGCGGAACTCGACCGGCGCATCGACCTTCGGCACCGCGACCACGCGCATCGGCTGGGTCACGGCGGCCAGGCACAACATGACCGGCGACATGTCGCGGACTTCGTATTCGACCAGCAGCTTGCCGTCTTTCGAACCGACGTGCACCACGTCGAAAGTGCCGCAGCCCGGATTGCCGCTGCCCTGGAACACGGCCACCAGCATGTTGCGCGAGAAATCGACTTCCGGCGCCGCGATACGGGTCTTGCTGTGCTCGGCCCACAGTGCCGACCAGGCGGCCGCGTCCTTGATCACGACTTCGCGCGCCGTCTCGATGTTCGAGAAGCTCTCGCTGACGACGGTCTTGAAGGCGACCGGGGCGCCCGACTTGGGCAGGAAGCCGACCGGCTCGACCTTGTGGCCGGCGCCCAGGCCCAGGTCGGCCTTGTCGAGGTTCTTCAGCATGGTCTCGAACAGGGCACGCACGCTCTCGTCGCTGCAGCTGGTACGCGGACCGGCAATCGTGTCGCCGGAAGTGCACAGCACGGCCTGCGGATTGGCGCCCATCAGGGTCTGGCTAGTGGAATTGTCGGCGCAGTTGCCGGCACGGTCCCACAGCACGTACTTGCCGTCGACGACGTACAGCTGGTTGCGGGTCGATGCGCAGGATGCTTCCTGGGCCATCTTGATGTACTCGGAAACGACCGGAACGCCGCCATTCGGCTCGCCGACGGCAATGCCCTGCCCTGCCGTCTGGTTCTTCATGACGGCAGTGCCTTCACCGCCACCGCCACAGGCTGCCAAAGCCATGCCCATGCCGAGAACGGCGGCGGCGTTGATCAGAGTGCGTCCCAACTCCCTCATTTTCTTCTCCACCGATCGCTTCCTTACGAATAAAAAAACCCGCCGACACTCGCATATCAGGCGGGCAAACGGAAAACCAGATAATCCTTGACCTGATGTTGAGCATCATAGGCATTCCCCGCCTCGCATTCCCCCTCGAACTGTCGAGGAATTGTCTGCAATTTGTAAGCTTGCGAGCGCCAGCAGGGAGATTCCTAAGAGACGTTTGCTCCTATACAATGCTGCCAAGGAGATACTATGTGTTTGGCAGCAATTCGTAACTGCGAGTCATGCAGGATGGGCACGTGAACCGGATATTCTTCCGTTTCTTCGTGCTGGTCATGCTGTCGATCACGGCGGCCACCTTCGTGATTTACTTCGCCTTCAGCCGGCTGTTCGGGGATCCGCTCGAGGACATCGCACGCCGCCAGGCGGCTGCCCAGATCTTCCTGCTCGAACAATATATCGACCAGGCCCCAAGCGACGAATGGCTGGCGCGCCTGAACAACGTGCGCATCGTGTCGGACGTGCGCTACGACCTGATTCCGCTGGCGCAGGCACGCAGCGCCCTGCCCGCCGGCCGGCGCGCGCTGCTCGACCGCGGCGAACTGGTGCTCGATCCGGCCAATCGCAGCTTCTACCGCCGCGTCGACCTCGACGGCGAACGCTACATCGGCAGCCACGAGGAAGTGCTGCATGCGCAGGACCTGCCGGTGGACATCGGGCAGGCGCTCAAGATGGAAGCGCTGCGCTACGTGATCGTGGCGATCGCGCTGCTGGTGCCGATCGCGCTGTGGTCGCGCTCGCACTGGCAGGGCTTGCAGTCGCTGTCGCGCATGGCGGACGAATTCGGCAGCGGCAAGCTGACAGCGCGTTCGCAGATGAAGCCCTCGGCCTCGATCTATCCGCTGGCCGAACGCATCAACCACATGGCCGACCGCATCGAAGACCTGCTGGAAGCGCAGAAAAGCCTGCTGCACTCGGTGTCGCACGAACTGCGCACGCCGATCGCGCGGCTCGAATTCGGGCTCGAACTGCTGGACGCGCGCGCCAGGGACCCCGACCTGAGCAAGCGCGTCAGGGCAATGGAAGGCGACTTGCGCGAACTGAATTCCCTGGTGAACGAACTGCTCGACATGAGCAAGCTCGACAGCACGCGCAAGTTGCAGATCGAGCCGGTCCGGCTGGACGCGCTGCTGCGCGAATGCCTCGAGATGCTGCCGCCTTCGCCGCATACGCTCGACTGCCTGCTTCCCGAGGACCTGGGCGAGCTCGCGCTCGACCGGCGCCTGCTGGCGCGCGCCGTCTGCAACCTGCTGCGCAACGCCCAGAAATATGCGGCCGGCCGCATCCTGCTGTCGGCGGCGCGCACCGAGGGCGGCGTCGAGATCACGGTCGACGACGACGGGCCCGGCATTCCGGTCGAGGAACGCGACAAGGTGTTCGACCCCTTCTACCGGCTCGACCGCAGCCGCGACCGCGCGACCGGCGGCTTCGGCCTCGGCCTGTCGATCGCGCGCAAGGCGGTGGCGCTGCACGGCGGCAGCCTGCATGCGGACGGCGCGCCGCTGGGCGGGGCGCGCTTCGTGATCAAGCTGCCCGCTTGATGCGGCAACAGGACAACACCACACGGGATACGCCATGAAACGATGCATTCTTCCCGCCCTGCTGCTGCTTGCGGCGGGCCAGGCGGCGGCCGAAAAGGCCGATGCCTACAAACCGACGCAGATCACCTGCCGCTCCTGCGATGCCAACAGCCTGACCGGCACGTTCACGCTGGCGGGTGGGGTGGAAGTCAATCGCGGCAGCTTGACGATCAGTGCCGATGGCGGGCGCTTCGAGGAATCGCCGGGCGGCTACCAGCGCATCCTGCTGCAGGCGCAGCCCGGCAACAAGGTGCGCTTCCGGCAAAAGGCGGACGGCCCCGGCGAACGCTGGATGGAAGGCGAAGCCGAGCGCGTCGAGTACGACGATCGCTCGGCCATGGTGAAACTGATGTCGAAGGCGAAGGTGCGGCGCACGCTGGACGGTGTCCAGACCGAAGAGGCCGAGGGCGAATTCATCTCCTACGACAGCCGCACCGAGCAATTTACTTTGCGGAATACCAGCACGGGCGAGGACCGTCCGGGCGGCGGGCGCAACACCATCGTCCTGCAGTCGAAACGCAAGGCGCCGCCGGCGCTTGCCACCATGGACAAACCATGATAACTGTTTGGCATGACAGGACGATTATCCAGGGAGGCCCGATATGAGGATCGCACTACGCTGCCGCTGCGGCAAGCTGCGCGGCCAGGTCGACACCCGGCGCGTGGCCGCGCGCGCCGTCTGCTACTGCAAGGACTGCCAGGCCTATGGCCGCTTCCTGGCTACCCCCATGCTCGATCCGCTCGGCGGCACCGAGGTGGCCGCCACCCTGCCCGCCGCCGTGCGCTTCGACGAAGGCCTCGAGCACCTGGCCTGCATGTCGCTGAGCCCCAAGGGGCTGTACCGCTGGTACGCCGGCTGCTGCCGCACGCCGATCGGCAACACGCCGCGCGACCCGCGTACTTCCTACCTGGGCCTGGTGCGGGCCTGCCTGGATGCGCCGGATGCGGAACTCGATCGGCAGCTCGGGGCCCTGCGCTGCCGGGTCGAAACGAGATCGGCCAAGGGGCCCGTGCAGTCGAGCGCCCTGGGCACGGCCTGGGCCGTGTGCAAGATCGGGACGATGCTGATGAAGGCGCGCCTGGGCGGCGGCTACCGGGAGAATCCCTTCTTCCGCGCGGGCACGAGCGAGCCGCTGAAGCCACCGCGGGTGCTGACGCTGGAAGAAAGAAAGGCGCTGAGCACTTAGGCTTCAGCGTTCGGTCGTGCGCCGGGAGGGATAACGCGAGACGTGCTCGTCGTACTGTCCGCTCACGTGCGTGACGCCGTACCACAGGTGCTCCCACCAGTGGTCGCGCGAACGCACGGTCACGAGACATGCCTTGTCGATGCCGCCCTTGAAGAGCGGATCGGGGCACATATTCGTCATCAGGGCATGGCGCTGGTTCTCGGCATTGACGAGGGCAATGCCGAGCCAGATGGCGATGCCCGTACAGAGCACCGCCACCGACCACGCGATGTGGTTCACATAGCTGGTCTCAAACAGGTCGTCCTCGTTGGGCCGGGACCCGTCGTACATCTTGAGGACTTCGCGTTCGACGTCTTTGCTCATTTGGATTTGGCTGCCCTTGCGACGAGTGCGTCCATGACCTGGGCGGTCGCCTGCATCAGCTGGTTGACGTCCTGGATCTTGTTCGCTTCCTGGATCTGGCCGGGCGACACCACGTACTTGCCGTCGATGATGATGGTCGGGGTACCGGTCACCTTGTAGGCGCTCGAGATCTGGCTCAGGCGGCGCAGCTTGGTGGTCACGCCGAAGGAGTTCCAGGTTTCCATGAACTTGGCCTTGTCGAGGCCGTTCTTGACCGCCCACTCGATGATCTGGTCATCCTTCGTCAGGCGCTGGCGCTGCACGTGCACGGCCTGGAACACGCGGTGGTGGTACTGGTCGAGCTTGCCCATCGCTTCGAGGGTCAGGAACAGGCGTGCTTCCGGATCGGTCGGGCCCTGGAAAGGCAGCGGGATACGGCGCGCGACGATGTTGTCGCCCTGCTTCTTGATCCACTGGTTGAACGTCGGTTCCAGCATGTTGCAGGCCGGGCAATGGTACGCGAAGAATTCGATGACCTCGACCTTCTTGCCCGTCGCCTGCACCGGTTGCGGCGCGGCCAGGGTCTGGTAGTCGACACCGTTCTTCGGGTCGGCTGGCGACGCGATCGCGGTGCTGGCGACCATGGTGGCGGCGATGAGGGCAAAACGCAGAGAACGCATAGGTTTCCTTCCACAATAGATTGAGCAAACGCCGGGAGATTACCACTTTTTCGGCCCGCCATTCTGAGGAAGGGCTGAATTTTGCATTTGCTTACGGAATTAACGTGAGCGAAACGGAGGAACGATTTACTTGGCGCTGTCAACCTTAACTATGGATGAGCGCGGAACTGCTGAGCTGCTTCCTGGTCGAACGCCTGTCACCACAGACAGGAACGACCATGCGCGCGCCGTATTTCAAGAAGTGGTTTGCCAAACTCGCTGCACTGAACCTGCCCCAGCGCCTGCAGACGCTGGCCGCCCTGCATCCCGCTGCAGGGCTGGACCAGGTGATCGCCCTCATCGGCCAGATCGGCGGAGCGGTGCGTCGCTGCCCCAGTTGTGCCTGCGAACACTACTACCGGCACGGACAAGCGAACGGCCTGCAGCGCTACCGCTGCCGCGCCTGCGGTCGCACCTATAACGACTTGAGCGGCACGCCGCTGGCGCGGCTGCGGCTACGTGGAAAATGGCTCGATTACCTGGGCGCTGTGCTCGACTCGAAATCGGTACGCGCAGCCGCCAGCGAGGTCGGCGTGCACCGCAACACCGCCTTCCGCTGGCGGCACCGCTTCCTGGAGCGCCCCAGGCATGCCCAGCCGACGCGCCTGGGCGGCATTGCCGAAGCTGACGAAATGTTCATGCTGGAGTCGCAGAAAGGCGCGCGCAAGCTGGACCGACCGGCGCGTCGGCGTGGCGGCCGGGCGGGCAAGCGCGGCATTTCACGCGAGCTCGACTGCATTCTGGTCGCGCGCGACCGCAGCGGTCAGACCGTCGATGCCGTAGTCGGGCGTGGCGCCTTGACGGCGGCGCAGCTGGAGCGCCACTTGCTGCCCCGGCTCGACCGGCAGGTGCTCTTGGTCAGCGACGCCCATTCGGCGTATCGCAGTTTCGCCCGCAAGCATGGCATTGCGCACCAAGCGGTGAACCTGCGTGCGGGCGTGCGGGTACGCCGCGGCATTGCCGGGGTCATCCATGTCCAGAACGTAAATGCCTATCACCAGCGCTTCCGGCAATGGTTGAGCCGCTTCCGCGGAGTAGCTTCGCGCTACCTGCCGAACTACCTGGGCTGGCGCCGGGCGCTCGATGGCGGACGGATCACGACGGTGGAGCAATTGCTGCGCCTCTCGATCGGAGTCATCCATAGCTAAGGAGGACAGCGCCATTTACTTCGGCCGGCGCTGCCGCACCGCCTCCAGCGCCTCGCACAGCCGGGCCGTGCCGTCGATCACGCGCGGCCCCGGCCGTGTCAGCAATTCGCCATCCACGCTCAACAGGTTGCCCCGCTTTACCGCCGTCATGCTCTTGTACGGCTCCCACAGCTTGAGGCCGGGATTGGCAGGATCATGACGCTTGCCGGCCATGATCGCCTCCGGGTCGGCCTGCAGCACCGCTTCGATGCCGACCTCCGGCGCCACCGCCTTGAGCGTTCCGAACACGTTGCGTCCGCCGCAGACCCGGATCGCGTCGCTGGCGATCTGGGCGTCGTTGAGAGTGTACAGCGGCTGGTCCCAGATCTGGTAGAACACCGTCACGGGCGGGCGCCGGGCGTAGCGCGCTTCCAGCCCCGCCAGGCGGGCGCGCAAGGACCCGGCCGCGCTCGTGGCAGCCGCGTCGGTGCCAAGCAGCCGGCCCAGGCGCTCGATGTTGTCGGCCACCTGCCCCAGCGTGCGCGGCTCGCTGTGGAAGACCGGCACGCCCAGCGATTCGAGCTGGGCGATCTGGCGCGCCGTGTTCCCGGTGTGCCAGACCACGATCAGCTCGGGTTTGAGGGCCAGCACCCGCTCCATGTCGATCACGCTGTTGCTGCCGACCAGCGGGATCTTCTTCGCGGCTTCCGGGTAATCGCTGTAGTTCATCGCCCCGACCACGCGCGCGCCGCCGCCGGCCGCGAACAGCAGCTCGGTGGCATGCGGCGCCATCGAGATGACGCGCCGGGCCGGCTGCTGCACGGTGACGCGGCGGCCGGCATCGTCGACCACGCTCAGCGCGGCCTGCGCACCGGCTGCCGCCGCGAACAGCAGCAGCGCAGCGGTCAAGCGTCGGGGCGCGCGCATCAGAAGTCGTAGCGCAGCGACAGCTTCAGCTGGCGGCCGTCGCTCGGATAGATGCCCGAGCGGCAGCCGAAGGCATTGCTGTAGTACTGGCGGTCGGCCAGGTTGAGCGCGCTGACGGCCGCTTCCCAGCCCTTGATGCGGTAGGCGTAGCGCGCGTCGACGGTGGTGTACGACGGGATGCGGGCGCCGCAGCTGTTGGTGAAGTCGCTGCCGTAGCGCTGGCTGTCGACCCACTGGGCGCCGATGTCGGCGCTGTGGCCGCTGGCCGGGGTCGAGGCGGCGCGCACGGTGACGACGTTCTTCGGCACCAGCACCATCTCGCGGCCGGCATTGGGGTACTCAGCACCTTGGCCGCCCGTGAACTCGGCGTCCACGCGCTGCCACTTGGCGGAGAGGCGCAGGTCCTGCGTCAGGGCCTGCTGGGCTTCGAGCTCGAAGCCCTGGCGGCGGGTCGGATCCAGGTTGGTGTTGGCGCCCCAGCCGATGGTCGGGTCGTAGAAGATCTCGTCCTTCAGGCGGTGGCGGAACAGGCGCGCAGTCAGTTGGCGCGCCGGGCCGCCGGCAGTCACGCCCAGCTCCAGGTCGCGCGAGGTCTGCGGCGCCAGCACCTCGAGGCCCGAACGCAGGCTGTTCTCGTCCACGTTGGCGATGCGATAGCTGCGGCCGAGCTTGGCGAACACGGTCAGCTGCGGCATCGGGTCGACGCTGCCTTCCAGCGACCAGGCATTGATCGATTGCCTGCGGTGCTCACCCAGCACCGGCGGGAAGGCCAGCGGGTCGGAGTAATCCTTGGTGAAGCGTTCGTGGCGGCCGCCGATCGCCAGGCGGGCATTGTGGGGAGCGTTCCACAGGACTTCGTTGCGCAGGTAGATGGCCTTCGAATCCTGCTCGGCGTCGCCGCGCGAGAAATCGGACTCGGTCCGGCGCTCCCAGCGCATCAGGTCGATGCCGACCACCAGCTCGTTGCGCTTGTCGCCCAGGCTGGCCGTGTGGCGCAGGCGCGGCGAGAACTGGGTCTGGCTGGCGTCATAGGCGACGCGGGTGACGCCGCCGGTGTAGAAGTAACTGGCTGCGACCTCGCGCTCGCGGTGCGAGAGTTCCGCGGCCAGCTCGAGGCTGCCGACGCGGTGCTCGACGAAAGCGCTGACGCGGTCGGTGTCCAGGGTGCCGAAATCGTCCGGCGTGGAGGCCTGGCGCGGATTGGCCAGATACTGGGCCTCGGTGAGCGAACCCGGGAAGCGCGCGTCCTGCTCGGAATGTTCGAAGCGCAGGCCGGCGCGGCCCGCGCCGTAGGCGTACTGGACGCCGCCGCTGGCGGTCTTCTGCTTGAACTCGCTGTTGGCGCGGTAGTTGTCGGTGCCGCGGTCGGCCAGCGCCACATCAAAAGAAAGCGGGCCGGCGCCATGGGTGATCGAGGCGCGCAGGTCGTGGGCGTCGAAGCGCCCTGCTTCGGCGAAGACCGAATTGTGGGTCCCGTTCGCGCCGGCGCGGCGCGTGATGATGTTGATCACGCCGCCGGTCGCGCCTTCGCCGTACAGCACGCTGCTGCCGCCGCGCTGGATCTCGATGCGCTCGACGGTATCGACCGGGATGCTCGACAGCACCGCATTGGTCAGCTCGTTCTCGTTCAGGCGCACGCCGTCCACCAGGATCACCATGTTCTGGGCGCTGTTCGAGCCGAAGCCGCGCAGGTCGAGCGCGAAGTCCGGCGAGGCGTCCAGGCTCTGGCGTCCGTAGACGCCGCCGACCTTGCGGATCGCCGCGTTGATGTCGGCGGCGCCGGCACGGCGGATGTCATCAGCCGTGATCACGGTGGCGCCGAT
>NZ_DKJX01000101.1:0-7297 GCF_002454935.1 Massilia sp. UBA6681 | reverse complement strand
GGCCGGGGCGGCGTCGAGCGGGCGCTCCTGGCGCTCCGGCGCGCCGGCCATCAGGCGCATGGCGGCGGGCAGGGCCGCCGGCATCGCCATCATCGACGGCATCAGCGGCGTGCTCATGGCAGCCAGCAGCGGCTGGCCCTCGGCCTCGAGGCCGGCCTCGGTGCTGTCTTCCTGCGGCGCCGCGGCCGGGACCGCGGCGTGGAGTGCGTCTTCCGGGAGGGCGGCATCCGGTTCCGGCTGCGCCAACGTCCCGGCGGTGGCCGGTGCTTCCATCTGCATGAACTGAAGGAAGGCGAGCGGCGCCTGAGCGACTGCCGCCGCCGCATCGAGTGTCAGACCGTCTGCCGACGCGGCGTCGGTGACGGGGCCCTTGGTCGTGTCGGCGGAAACCGGCAGGGATGCGCTATTCATCGTGATGTTCATCGTTCAGTGATATCAGTGTGGTTGTCGCCCGCGAGGGCATAGGCCATCCAGCCTTCCTTAGTGGCGAGCATGTCGTCCATGCGCAGCTGCAGCTGTACGCTGGCCGCGGCCACCGCTTTCGCGGCGGTCCCGTGGGCGTCGCGCAGGCGCGCGAGGGCAGCACGTTCCACGTCGCTCCAGGGACGGCCGGCGCCCAGCGCCTGCAGGCGGGGAGCGAGCTCGCCCACGCTGCGCCCAAGCAGGTCCCAGTCGGCGCGTGCTCCGGCGTCGAGCAGCACCCGGGCCAGGCCGTCGATGGCGCGCGTCCTATCCATTGCGCTCCTGGACGCCTTTCCAGCCTTGGCGGATGGTGGTCAGGACGCGCACAACCTCATCGACCATGGCCGGGTCCATCTTGATCCCGGCGCCATGCAGGTGGGTGACGCAGAATTCATAGATGCGCGCCAGGTTGCCGACAGTCTCGCCGCCCTGTTCGAAGTCGAGGGAGCTCGACAGACCATTGATGATCTCGACGCACTTGTCGATGCTGGCGGCCTTCTGCTCATAGCGCTTGGCCGCGATGTGGGCGCGGGCGCGTGCCAGTTCGTCGAGCAGGCCGTCGGTGAGCAGCAGGACCAGCTCGATCGGCGAGGCGCGCGAGGTCTGCGCATCAAGGTTGACGGCGTGGTAATCGCCGTAGGCTTCTTGGTAGGACATGGGGTGATCTCGTCTAGTCTTTGTCGCTGCTGAACATGGCCTCGAACATCGAGCTGTTGCTCGACATCTGGCCCTGCAGAGCCTGGAGTTGGGTGAATTGGATCAGGTAGCGCTTGTATGCATCGTCGTATTGCTTGTCCAGCATCGCTTGACGCAAAACCGTATCCGCCTGTACTTTCGAGACGGCTTCCTGGCGGGTCTTGATCTGGCCCTTGACGGAGCTGGTCCAACTCGTGAGGTAGGTATCGAGTTTCCCGGCCAGGCCGGTCGGGGTGGTTCCGGCCGTGCTGCCGATCAGGGTATCCAGACCGGTCGGGTTCGCTTCCAGGGCTTTGCCCAGCCGGGTGGTGTCGACCGACAGGGTCCCCTGGCGATTTGCGGTGATGCCGTAAGAGGCAAGACTGGCGCCGCCGGTCGGACGTACTAGGCTCACGAGCCGATCGCGGAGGGCGGCGACGCCGCTGTCGCCAGAAAAGGCGCCCCCGGCCACGCCCTTGGACGGATCGCCAGGCGCCACCAGCGCGTCGATGGTGCTCTTGAGCTTGTTGTAGGCATCGACGAAAGCCTGCACGTTGGCATTAGTGGCGCTGCTATCGGCGCCAACCGTCAGGGTGACAGGGGAGGTCGTCGTTTTCGCGAAGGTCACGGTGACGCCGTCGATGCCGTTGAAGGTATTGGTCGGCTGCGTGACCAGCGTGCCGGTCGCCGAGCCGATACGGATCGTTGCATCCTGCGCGGGCACCAGCGACTTGGCCTTGCTGCTGTGCAGGGGCGAGGTCGCGTCGGTGCCGGCGCCGTGCGTGACCGTGATGGCATTCGCGCTGCCCGTGTTCTTCGCGGTCAGGACCAGTTCGTACTTGCCGGCGGCGGTGCTGATGACGGAGGCCGTGACCAGCGACTTGTTGTCGGCCGAGGCGTTGATGGCCGCGGCGATCTCGCGTGGGCTCAGGGCGCCGCCATCGGTGTTCGCGGCTGTCGTATCGATGTTGATCGAGGCGGTGCCCACCTTCACGACCAGGGAGCCGGACACGCCGCTGGCCTCGTCCAGCGAATACGAGACTTGGTGTGCGGTCGCAAGCTTCTCGACGTAGAACGAATAGGTGCCGGCCGCTGCCGTCGACTTGGCCGTCGCGCTGCCCACGCCCGTGTCGCTGAAGGCCGCGGATTGGGCGAACATGGTCTTGTTCGTGCCGGTCAGGCTTGCCAGCGCCGTCTGGAAGCTGCTGAGCGCCGACCTGAGGGTGCTCAAGCCCTTTTCGGTGGCGCTGGCGCGTTCGGACTTGGCCGTCAGGGTCTGCTGCTGGCTGAAGACGTACTTCTCCGCCAGCGCGGCGGCCGTGCTGGCCGGATCGTAGGTTGGGCTGCTGATTGCCATGTTGTTCTCCTTTAGTTCAGGCGGCCGAGGTCGTCCTGCCTGCCATCCACGACTGGGTGGCGATATCGTCTTCACGCTTGCGCACGACACGTTCCTGCTCGCGCGCATGCAGCACTTGTTCCTGTTCCAGCACCTTGCCCAGCAGTTCGCGCCTGGTCCAGGCATCGGCCAGCTTGCGCTGGGACACCGCCATGTTCGCTTCGTGCAGGGCCAGGTCGGTGCGATGCAGGTCGGCCATCGCCATCACGTTCTGCTTGTAGGCGCCGCAGTTCAGCGCCAGCGCCAGGGCCGGCACTCGTGCCCCTCCCGGCACGAGTGCCCCAGTCGCGCCGCTGCCTTCGGTGAGCGCATCGAGGCGCGCCAGATTGTTCTGGTAGCGCGTGCGGGTGGCTTCCTGGCTGGCCAGGTCGGCCTGCAGGCGGTCCACGTCGAGCGAGCGCAGCTCCACCAGGGTGCCGAGGCTGGCGATCGTGTGGGTGCGCTTCATGCCATCATCGCTTTCAATTGTTCGACGCACCCACCCATCGGCGCCTCTTCACGCGTGCCCTGGCACAGGAAGGCTTCGATGTGCGGATGCAGGCGCACCGCCTTGTCGGTCTCCGGATCGGCGCCCGGTACATAGGCGCCGAGCGGGATCAGGTCGCGCACCCGGGCGTGTTTCGCCAGCGCCGCCTTGAGCTTGCGGGCGGCCAGCTGGTGCTCCTGGCCGACCACCTGCGCCATGCAGCGCGAGATCGACTGGGCGACGTCGATCGCCGGGTAGTGGCCGCGTTCGGCCAGTTCGCGCGTCAGCACGATGTGGCCGTCCAGGATCGCGCGCGCCGAATCGACCACCGGATCCTGCTGGTCGTCGCCTTCGGCCAGCACGGTGTAGATCGCGCTCATGCTGCCTTTCGGGTTCTCGCCGTTGCCGGCCGATTCGACCAGCTGCGGCAGGTTCGAGAACACCGAGGGCGGATAGCCGCGCGTGGCCGGCGGCTCGCCCAGCGACAGCGCGACTTCGCGCAGCGCCATCGCGTAGCGGGTCAGCGAATCGCACAGCAGCAGCACGTTCTGGCCGCGGTCGCGGAAATGGGCCGCGATCGAGTGGCACAGTTCGGTGGCCATCACGCGCATCAGCGGCGACTCGTCGGCCGGGGCGACGACCAGGACCGCGCGCTTTAGCCCGTCGGGGCCGAGCGACTTTTCGACGAATTCGCGCACTTCGCGGTTACGCTCGCCGATCAGGCCGACCACGATCACGTCGGCCACGGTCTGGCGCGTGATCAGGCCGAGCAGCACCGACTTGCCGACGCCGGAGCCGGCCATCAGGCCGACGCGCTGGCCCTTGCCGATGGTGAGCATGGCATTGATCGCACGCACGCCGACGTCCAGCGGTTCGTCCACCGGGGCCTTGCGCAAGGGGTTGACCTTGGGCGGGGTCGTGGACAGGGGCTGGTCGCCGCCGAGTTTGCCCAGGCCGTCGATCGGCTCGCCCATGCCATTGACCATGCGGCCCATCCAGGATGGGCCGATCATCAGCTCGTTTTTCTCCTGGACCGGCAGCACGCGCGCGCCGGTCGCCAGGCCGGATGCCTTCTTGAAGGGCATCAGGTAGCTGATCTTTTCCTTGAAGCCGACCACCTGCGCGTCCATCCAGCCGCCGTCGACGGTCTCGATGCGGCAGCGCTGGCCGGTGTGCAGCGGGCAGCCCACCGATTCCAGCAGCAGGCCCTGGGCGCCCACCAGGCGGCCGGTCGGGGTGGCGACCGGCACCGCCCCGAGTTCGACCGCGCGCAGGCGTGCGGCGAGCGCCGTCATCCGGCGTCCTCCTCGTCCAGCAGCTGTTCGCGCACCTGGTCCATCACGGCCGTCAGGCGGCCCTGGCAGCCGGCGTCGACTTCATTGTCGCCCGAGCGCACCCGGCATTCGCCCGGCTCGAGGGCCGGGTCGGGCAGCAGGGTCCACTTCTTGGCGCGCTTCGGGTCGAGCTCGAGCACGCGGCGCAGTTCTTCCGGATTCAGGAACACCTCGACCGCGTCGCGCGAAGGCGGCATCACGCTCAGGGCTTCTTCCACCAGGGCGAGCAGCTGCACCGGCTGCAGCGCCAGTTCGGCGCGGATCACCTGGCGCGCGATCTTGCCGACCAGGTCCACCACTTCCTTGCGCTGGGCGGCGCGCATGTCGGTCTTCAGTTTCTTCAGGCCTTTCAGCATGGCGTCGATCGGCTTGGACAGCTCATCGAACTGGGCCAGCGCCATGGCGCGGCCTTCCTCGACGCCGCGCTGCAGGCCTTCGCTCTGTCCCACCGGGAAGCCGTCGGCGCGGCCCTGGTCCAGGCCTGCCTCGTAGCCTTCGCGCTGGCCCTGGCGGTAGCCGTCGGACAGCGCGGCCTGCCATTCTTCGGCCGAGCCGATGCCGTCGCCCGCAGCCGCGCCCTTGGGCAGGGCGCTGGTCAGCTGGTACAGGGGCGGGAAGTGATAGGGCCGGAATTGCTTCATTCGGCGGTCGCCTCGGCAAACAGGGCGATGTCGATCTCGCCGGCGTCGGCCAGGTCCTTGACGGTGGCCATGATCTCGCGGCGGGTCTGCTCGATGCGCGACATCGGCACCGGGCCGGAACGGCGCATCAGGTCTTCGAAGCTCTGGGCCTGGCGCTTCGGCATCGCGCCCAGGATCGCATCGCGCAGTTGCGGCTCGGCGCCCTTGAGCGCGATCGCCCACTGTTCCAGCGGCACTTCGTCGAGCAGGCGGGTGATGACCTGTTCGGTCTGGCGCGACAGGATGAAGAAGTCGTACATCGACATCTCGATCTGCGACACGACCTCCGGATCGTGGGCGCGCAGCAGCTCCACCATGCCGGCGCGGTTGTCCTGCAGGCGGTTGAGGATCTCGGCGACCTGGCGCACGCCTTCCACGCTGGCGCTTTGCGTATCCAGCGCGGCCAGGCAGCGGTTCACCAGTTCTTCCAGCTCGTGCAGCACGTCGCGCTCGATCTCGTCGAGGTGGGCCATGTTCAGCAGCACCATTTCGCGGCCCTCGAGCGGCAGCGCCTCGAGGATCTGGGAACCGAGGGCGGGCGGCAGGAAGGCCAGGAACACGGCCTGCATCTGCACGTGCTCGCTCGAGATGAATTCGGCCAGCCACTTGGGCGAGGCGTACTGCAGGCGCGCCATCATCGGGCGGATCTCGTCGCCGTAGATGGTGTTCAGGACGCTGTTGGCGATGTCGCTCCCCAAAGCCAGGTCGAGCGAGCGCTTCAGGTAGCTGCGCGAGGCGGCGTGCAAACCACTTTGCTCGCGGTAGTCGTCGAAGAAGTTCTGGACCGCGGTCTTGACCGAGTCGACCTTGATGCCGCTCATGCGCGACATCACCTGGGTCAGTTCCAGCAGTTCTTCGCGCTCGAGGCAGCGCAGCACCGCGGCGGCGCCTTCTTCGCCGATCGAGAGCAGCACGATGGCGGCCTGCTCGACCGGAGTCAGGACGGCTTGTTCGCCGTCGAAGTTATTCAGTTCGGCCATGTTTTTTCTGCACCCATTGTTTGACGACTTCGGCGACGCGCTCAGGCTCCTTGCCGGCGAGGACCTTCAGATGGTCGACCATCACGTCGACGGCCGAACCGGCCGGCGGGAGGTCGTAGTTTTCGAGCAGCGGGACCACCGGCATCTTGCCCGGGGCGGCGGCGCCGGCGGCGGCGGCCGCACCGGCCAGGGCCGGGGCGCCGACGACGAGCCCTGCGGCCGTCGCCAGTGCGGTGAGCCCGGCGGCGAACCTGCGCCGGAGGGTGGAGTGGGACATTCGTGTGTTCCTTTGTTCGTTCCTGGTGCCCGGGAGGGCATCGGTGACGTTCATCGGACCGGCCCCACCAGGGGGAGGACCGGAACTGCGACATCGAGTTCATCGATACTGTCGCGCACTTTGGGGCAGGTGTTACAGGTCGGGGACCATTTCGACCCCCGACTGTTACCGTTTCGAGACAACAGCGTGCGCAACACTACCGAGTGCCCTGATACTTCTCCACTTCCTCCGGCATCGGCAGCCCGCACCTCTGGACCTCGTACGCAGGGATTCTGTTGATCCTGTACTCGGCGTATGAGAATGCATTCACCACGTTGGACCAGCGCCTCTCGAGGGTCAACGGGGCCGTGTAGGACTCGATGAGTGCCTGCGTGGCGGGACACTGGAGCGCGACCTCGGCCTGGTTCACCCAGTTGACGTCGATCCACCGCGGGAAGTTGACCGGGTCCTCCACGACTCCGGTGCGCGCGAGCACCCAGTCGTACGGCAGGAACTTGTCATGCCCGATCCGGCCGTCCTCCATACGGTCCGTGTGCGCGGCCAGCGGCGAGGCGAGCCCGACGGTGTCGTAGACGTCCACGTCGAGCGGCAGGTTCATGCTGGTCATGCCGAGGTTGAGGAACACCACCGTCTTGAGGGGCTCCTCCGGCAGCTCGAACGGTGCCAACCCGGGCATCGGTCGGTCGTAGGACACCACGTCCCACCGGTCCTGGAACCCCGGCACCGGGAGGAATACCGCGCCGGTCCGGTTCCGGGTGACGTCGTTCACCAGGGCCCGCATCCGGGGGAAGTCCAGATAGTCCTCGGCGAGCAACGGGTGCCTGTGCCCGGTCCGCTGGATGTAGAACTGGCGCTCGTCGACGATCCCCGCCGACGTGATCGACTCCGGTTCCTCCCGGAACGGGTTCTCGGTGACCTGGACGGTCACCGCCCAGCCGACGACGACGAGCCACGCGGCCGCGATCGCCGTGACCCCCACCCGGCGCACCGAGGCCTCCGCGGACCCGCCGGCGGGACCGACGGGGAG
>NZ_DKJX01000118.1:0-19881 GCF_002454935.1 Massilia sp. UBA6681 | reverse complement strand
AAGGTGGCGCGGATCCGGGTTCGGCGCGCGCCGCCGCGCTGGCGCAGGCCACGCCGGCAGTGTTCGCCCCCGGCTGCGGCGGCGGCAGGCCCTATGACGGCCTGTGCGAACACGCGCCGGACGCGCGCGCGGTATTCGCCCTGCTGGCGGACGACGACGGCCCGGCGGTCCCGCTCGGGACCTTCACCGGCGCGCTGCTTCCCGTGGGAGAGGGGGCGCTGCCAGGCCAAGCGCCGCGCTACCTGATCGAACGGATGCCGGCAGCCAGCGGCGCGCTGCTGTACCGGGTGAGCGCGCTCGGCTTCGGCAGCGCGGCGACCACCCAGGTGGCGCTGCAGGCCTATTACCGCAAGCTGCCGGCCGGTCCGGCAGAAGAATCAGACCCGCAAGCGCCGGCCCCCGCGCCGCCCGCCTTGCCGGGCACGGCGGGCGGACCCGGCATCCGGGTAGGCTGGCGCGAGATCGGCAACTGGCACGAGGCCGTGGCGGCGGGAACGGAGGGATGATGATGCGCTGTCGTGGGTTCACGCTGGTGGAGTTGCTGGTCGTGCTGGCGATCGTCTCGATCCTCGCCGCGATCGCCTATCCGGGGTATGCGCGCCACGTGGTCAAGGCGCGCCGGGTCGAGGCCCAGCTGGCGCTGGTCGACGCCATGCAGCGCCAGGAACAGTACCGCGCCCTGCACCATACCTATGTGGCGTTCTCGGTCGCCTCGCAGGATGCGGACAGCCGCCAGTTCCGCTGGTGGCTAGGTTCGCGTCCGCAGGACAGCGCCTATGAGCTCGACGGGCGCGCCTGCGAAGGGCAGGCGATCAGCCAGTGCATCGCGCTGCGCGCCCGGCCGGGCACCGCGAACGTCGACACCGGCTTCAGCGATCCCGACTGCGGTGAGCTGCGCCTGGACAGCACCGGTGCTCAGGGCGCGAGCGGCAGCGGGCCGCGCTGCTGGCCATGAGCGGCCCCGTCCAGAGCCGCGCCGCCAAGGGCGCCACCCTGGCCGAGCTTGCCGTGGTGCTGGCGATTGCCGCCGTGGCCTTCGCGGTCGCCGCGCCGGACTTGCACGCCTTGCTGGCTTCCCAGCAGATCAGGGCGGCGGCCGGCGAACTGCATGACGCCATCCTGCATACGCGGGCCCAGGCGATCGCCCGCAACGAACAGGTCAAGCTGGTGCCGCGCGACCCGGCCGGGGCCGACTGGTCGCGCGGCTGGACCGTCTTCATCGACCGCGACGGCGACCGCCAGCCGGGAACGCTTGATGAGATACTGGCCGTCCACGGGCCGCTGCCGCAAGGCCTGCGCATCGACTTTTCCTTCACCCAGTCAGCGCCGCCCCAGTACATCGCCTACAATGGCGCCGGACGCAGCTGCAGCGACAGCAACAGCGGCGCGTCGCGGCTCGGTACGCTGACCATCTTCCACGGTGGGCACACCCGGCGTATTAAAATCAACATGCTCGGACGCGTACGTCAGTGCAACCCGGCGCGCGACGATGGCTGCGACGGCGCCCAGGCGCCGCCCTAGCTCCCGGCTGCGGGCTCGATAGCGGAACGGAATACCTTGGCAAACGACACGGCACAGATTCACAACGATACCGACGGCATGGCGCTGGCCCTGGCCTGGGCGGCGAAAGGCATGTTGATTACGGCGCCGAATCCCCGGGTCGGCTGCGTGATCGTGCGCGACGGCGTCGTGATCGGCGCCGGCCACACCCAGCCCGCCGGGCAGGCGCATGCCGAGATCGAGGCGATGCGCGACGCGCGCCAGCGCGGCCACGAGGTGGCCGGCGCCACCGCCTACGTCACGCTGGAGCCCTGCAGCCATTACGGGCGCACGCCGCCATGCTCGAACGCGCTGGTACAAGCAGGGGTCAAGCGCGTGGTGGCCGCCATGCTCGACCCCAATCCGCTGGTCGCCGGCCGCGGCCTGGCCCAGCTGGAGGCGGCCGGCATCGCCGTCACCTCGGGCGTTCTGGCCGAGCAGGCCCATGAGCTGAACATCGGCTTCTTCTCGCGCATGCGGCGCGGCCTGCCCTGGGTGCGCCTGAAGGTCGCCGCCAGCCTGGACGGCGCCACCGCGCTGGCCGATGGCGAAAGCCAGTGGATCACCGGCCCGGAGGCCCGCGCCGACGGCCACGCGTGGCGCGCCCGCGCGCAGGCGATCCTGACCGGCATCGGCACGGTCAAGGCCGACGACCCGCAGCTGACCGTGCGCGGCATCGACACCCCCTTGCCGCCGCGCCGCGTGATCGTCGACAGCCGGCTCGAGATCGACCTCGGCGCGCGCATCCTGCAGGGAGAGCCGTGCTGGATCGTCGCCGCCCTCGACTTGCAGGAAAAAAGCGCCGAGAAGGCCGCGCTGCTGCGTGCGGCCGGCCATGAAGTCATCCTGCTGCCGAATGCGACGGGCAAGGTCGACCTGCCGGCCCTGATGCGCGAACTCGGCCGGCGCGAGATCAACGAAGTGCACGTGGAAGCCGGTTCGAAATTGAATGCGTCGATGGTGCGCGAAGGCTGCGTCGACGAACTGCTGGTTTACCTGGCCCCGAGCCTGATCGGGCCGGGGCAGGGCATGTTCGCGCTGTCGCCGCTGGCGAAGCTTAGCGACCAGCGCCGGCTGCGCTTCCACGACCTGGCGCGGGTCGGCGAAGACATCCGCATCCTGGCCCGCTTCGCCCAACCCGAAATTAACACTGATCACACCGAACACACTGAGGAATAAGCCGTATGTTTACTGGAATCGTCGCCGCCGTCGGCAACATCACGTCGGTCACCCCGCTGGAGGGCGGCTCGTTCGCGGGCGTGCGCCTGGAAGTCGATGCCGGCCCGCTGGGCCTGGCGGACGTCGCGCTGGGCGACTCGATCGCCATCAATGGCGCCTGCATGACCGTGGTCGCCAAGACCGACCAGGCCTTCACCGTGGACGTCTCGCGCGAAAGCCTGAGCAAGACCGTGGGCTTGGAAGCCCCCGGCGAAGTCAACCTGGAAAAGGCGCTGACCCTGGCCGAGCGCCTGGGCGGGCACCTGGTTTCCGGCCACGTGGATGGGCTGGGCACCGTGCACAGCTTCGAGCCGGTGGGCGAGTCGCGCGAACTGGTGATCGACGCGCCGGCCGAGCTGGCCAAATTCCTGGCCTACAAGGGTTCGGTGGTGGTCAACGGCGTCTCGCTGACCGTCAACCGGGTCGAGGATGTCGTAGGCGAGGCGGGCAAGGTGTGCCGCTTCTCGATCAACCTGATCCCCCACACGATCGAGGTCACCACCCTCAAGCACCTGAAGGCCGGGTCGAAGGTGAACCTGGAGATCGACCTGATCGCGCGCTACGTGGAGCGCATGCTGTCGGCCAGGGGCTGATTCAGCCGCCCGGCGCCGCGCTGTTGGCGCCGGAGGCCGCCACCGCCGTCGCGGCCTGTTGTTCGGGATTGAGCACCACCTGCACGTAGTTCTGCTGGTTGAAGTAGCGGCGTGCCGCAGCGCGGATCTCTTCGCCTGTGATCGCCTGCACCTGCTTCTCGACCTCGAGGATCGCGCCCGGGTCGGTGCCTTCGCTCAGCGCCGATTGCAGGTGCGACAGCCAGTAGCCATTCTCGCGCAGCGAGCCGCGGTGGTTCTGGATCCAGTTGCGCTTCACCTTGTCGAGGTCGGCCATGTCCGGCCCCTCGGCCTGCAGGCGCGCGATTTCGGCGAAGGTCGTCGCGATCACCTTGTCCACATTCTCGGGCCCGGTCGGCAGGGTGACGCCGATCGAGTAATTCCCGTATGGGATCTTGCTCAGCACGCCTGAGGCGCCGCCGCCGTAGATCAGCGCCATCTTTTCGCGCAGCACGTCGATGATGCGCAGGTTGAGCACCTCGAGCAGCGCCGCCAGGCGCAGTTGTTCGGCCTCGCTGAACTCGGCCTTGCCGGTAAAGGTCAGCGACACCGTACTCTTCGGCTCGGAGCCGCTGCGCACCTCGCGCTTGACCACGCCCGTCGCCGGACGCAGGCCGACGTCGCGGTAGGCCACCGTGAGCTCGGGCGTCGGCAGGCTGCCGAGATAGGTCGCCAGCAGCGGCTTGAGGGCCGTTACGTCGAAGCTGCCGACCAGGATGAAGGTGAGGTCGCGGGCGCTGGAAAAGCGCTGGCGGAAGATGTCGATGCTGCGATCCAGGTCGATCTGCTCGTATTCCTCGGCCTTCAGGGTGCGCGGCGCGCGCGGGTGCATGTTGTACAGCGCCGCCATCACCGCGTCGCCGAAGCGCGCGCCGGGCTGCGCGGTCTGGTTGCGCGCCTGCTCGACCTGCTTGCCGACGTAGGAGCGGAACAGGTCTTCGTCGCGCCGCACCCCCTGGAACTTCAGCCAGGTCAGCTGCAGCATGGTCTCGATGTCGGTCGCGCCCGAGGCGCCCACCACCACGTCGGTGTAGTTGGCCAGGCCGACGTTCACCTGGGCCGCCTTGCCCGCCAGGATCTTGCGCATGTCGAGCGGGGTGAAGTCCTTCACGCCCATGCTGGCCACGATCGCATTGGCGAAACGCGCATTCAGGATGTCCTGGTCGCCGAACAGGCTCTGGCCGCCGAAGCGGGCGGCGCTCATCAAGACCTGGTCGTTGCGGAAATCGGTCGGCTTGAGGATCACCTTGACCCCGTTCGACAGCGTCAGGCGGGTCAGGCCGAGCGCCTTGTCATGCGACTCGGCCACGATGCTGCCGGGCTTCGGCGGGCGCTCCATCAGGCGCGCCGCCACCGCCTTCTCGTCGTGCGGAAGGAGTTCGGCGCGCTCGGCGCCGGCCACCGCCGCCAGCAGCTGCGCGCCTTTCGGGGTGTCGGGGCGGGTCACGCCGGTGTACAGCACCAGCTTGCCCGAGTCCGCCGGAATGGTGCGGCGCGCGTAGGCATTGACCTCGTCCAGGGTGATGCCGGGCAGCAGCTCCTTGACGTAGCGGTATTCGGCGTCGATGCCGGGGATCGCCTCCTGCTGCAGGAAGTTGCGGATGTATTCGGCGGCATAGGTGCCGGAATCGCTCTTGGCGCGCTCGTTCCAGGCCTGCTCGTAGTTGCGCATCAGGCTCTTCTTGACCCGCTCCAGTTCCGCCGCGCCGAAACCGTAGCGGCGTGCGCGCTCGTTTTCCTCGACCAGGGCGGTGAGCGCGGTTTCGGCGCCGCGCGGTCCCAGCGCGGCCGAGGCGTTGTACGAGCGGTAGCGCGGCGTCAGCTTGCCGAGCGAGCTGCTGGCGCCCATGAAGGGTGGCTCCGGCAGCTGCGACAGTTCCTGCAGGCGCTGGTTGAGCATGGCGGAGAACAGCGATTGCACCAGGTCGTCGCGGTAGGCGCGGATGGTGCCGGCTTCGACCACCGGCTGGACCGGGTAGCGGATCAGCACCGCATTGCCGGTGGCCTCGTTGTCGGTGACCACCAGGGCCTGGGTAGCCTGGCGCGCCGGGATCTCGGCATAGGCGCGCGGACGCGCCGGCACCGGGTTCTTCAAGTGGGCGAAATGCTGCTTCACCAGCTGTTCGGCCTGCAGCGGATCGATGTCGCCGACCGCCACCACCGCCATCAGGTCGGGGCGGTACCAGTCGCGGTAGAAGCGGGTCAGGGCGTCCGGCTTGAAGCTGCGCAGCACCTCTTCGGTGCCGATCGGCAGGCGCTCGGCGTACTTCGAGCCGTTGAAGATCGCCGGCATGATCTGCTTGCTCATCCGGTCCGAGGCGCCTTTGCCGAGGCGCAGCTCTTCCAGCACGATGCCGCGTTCCTTCTCGACCGCATCCGGGTCGAAGCGCAGGCCGTGGGCCCAGTCCTCCAGCACCTGGAAGGCTTTCGCCACGTGCTCGGGCTTGTCGGTGGGGATCGGCAGGATGTAGACGGTCTCGTCGAACGAGGTATAGGCGTTCAGGTCGGCCCCGTAGCCGACGCCGATCGACTGCAGGTAGGACACCAGCTCATGCTTGTGGAAGTTGGTCGAGCCGTTGAAGGCCATGTGCTCCACGAAATGGGCCATGCCGCGCTGGTCCTCGTCTTCGAGGATGGAGCCGGCCTTGACCACCAGGCGCAGCTCGAGCTTGCGCTCGGGGCGGGCATTGCGCTGGATGTAATAGCTCAGGCCGTTGGCGAGCTTGCCCACCTTGACCTGCGGGCCGACCGGGATCGGGGCGTCCAGGCGCAGCGGCGCCGCTGCACCGGCACTGGCCTTGGCGGCGGGCTTCGCGGAAGCCGCGGCGGCATGGCCGGCCAGCGCCTGCGCACAGAGCAGCGCGGCCACGCACAGACCGCGCATGAAATTCTTGCTCATCGGGGATCCAGTTCTAGGGATGAGCACGCATTCTACCGCGCACACCCCAGGAAACTGTTGCACAGTCGTATATGCATGTCAAACCGGGCATCTCACACCGCCACGCGCCCCTTGGCCAGCAGCGCGGCCATCTCGTGCGCCGTCACCGGGCGGCTGTACAGGTAGCCCTGCATCACGTCGCAGCCGATCAGGCCCAGGAAGTCGCGCTGCCCGATCGTCTCCACGCCCTCGGCCACGACCGACAGCGACAGGCCCTGGGCCAGCGCGATGGTGGCCTGGGCGATGGCCGCGCTGCGCTGCTCGGTGGTGATGTTGCGCACAAACGTCTGGTCGATCTTCAGCTTGTCGAGCGGGAAGCGCGACAGGTAGCCGAGCGAGGAATAGCCGGTGCCGAAGTCGTCCAGCGACAGCGACACGCCCAGGGCGCGCAGCTCGGCCATCTCGGTCTCGGCCACGCTGCTGTCCCCGAGCATCACGCTTTCGGTCAGCTCCACCTCCAGGTAGCGCGGCGCCAGGCCGCTCTCCGCCAGGGCCTTGCGCACGACCGTGCTCACCGAACCGGACTTGAACTGGTTGGCCGAGACGTTGACGGCCACCCGCACCGGCGGCAGGCCGGCGTTTTGCCAGGCCTTGTTCTGGAGGCAGGCCTGGCGGATCACCCACTCGCCGATCGGGTGGATCAGGCCCGTGTCCTCGGCCATCGGGATGAAGTCGGCCGGGGAGACCGTGCCGATCTCCTCGCTGCGCCAGCGCAGCAGGGCTTCCATGCCGACCACGCTGCCGTCGATGCGCGAGACCTGGGGCTGGTAGTGCAGGGCCAGTTCGTCGCGCTCGATCGCGCGCCGCAGGCGCGTCTCCAGCGCCAGCCAGCGCAGCGCCTGGGCGTTCATCTCGCCCTTGAAGAAGCGGAAGCCGTTGCGTCCCGCGCCCTTCATCTCGGTGAGCGCGGCGTCGGCGGCCTTGAGCAGGTCGCCCGGGGCGTTGCCGTCGCGCGGGAAGATGCTGATGCCGACGCTGCCGGTGACCACCACGTCGTGCTCGCCCACCGAGTGCGGCTGGGCGATGGCGTCGATCAGGCGGCGCGCGGCCAGGATGATGTCGTCGTTGTCCTTGCAATTGGTGAGCAGCAGGACGAATTCGTCGCCGGACAGGCGCGCCAGGGTGTCGGTCGGGCCGGCGATTCCACCGACCCGGCGCGCCACCTCGCGCAGCACGGCGTCGCCCGCCGCATGGCCCAGGCTGTCGTTGATGCGCGAGAGGCGGTCGACGTTAAACAGCAGCACTGCGAGCTGGCCGTCGCCCAGGCGCGCGGCGGCCATTGCCTGCTGCAGGCGGTCATTGAACAGCGAGCGGTTCGGCAGCAGCGTGAGGGCGTCGTGGTTGGACAGGAAGTCGAGCTGGTGGTGCGCCGCCTTCAGCGCCGACAGGTCGGTGGAGACCGAGACGTAGGCGGTCAGCTTGCCGGATTCGTCGTGCACGGCGCTGATGCTGAGGCGTTCCGGGTAGACCTCGCCGTTCTTGCGGCGGTTCCAGATTTCGCCGCGCCACTGGCCTTCCTGTTCCAGGCGATGCCACATGTCGCGATAGAACGAGGCGTCGTGCCGGCCCGAGCGCAGGATGCGCGGGTTCCGGTCCAGTATCTCGGATTCGCGGTAGCCGGTGATCTGCTCGAAGGCCGGGTTGATGGCGACGATGCGCGCCTCGGCATCGGTCATCAGGATCCCTTCCTGGGTGCTGTCGAAGACCTGGCGCGCCAGCTCGAGCCGGTGCTCGCTCTCGCGCAGGGCCTTGTCGGCGTCGGCGCGCGCCATGGCTTCCAGCTGCAGCTGGGTGGCGTGGCGCTGCACCACGTCGTACAGGTTCAGGTTTTCATAGGCCACCGCGAGCTGGGCGGCCAGCGCGGTCGCCCAGCGCTCTTCCTCGTCGGTGAAGCTGGGGGCGCCCGGGCGGCGTGCGCAGTACAGCCAGCCGTGCGGATGCTGCAGGTCGTGCACCTGCAGGCCGAGGAAGCTGCCCATGGGTGGATGGCAGGACGGCATGCCGCCCAGCAGGGGATCGCCTTGCGCCAGGCGCAGCGGGGCCCTGGCGCGCAGCAGCATGCCGGGCAGCTGGCCCTCGTCCAGCGCGTGCGAGGCGAGCAGTTCGGGCGCCAGCGCCCAGGTGTCGAGGTGGCGCACGCCGCGTTCGCCCCGGTCGAGCAGGCACAGCGCGGCAAAATCGGCATGCAGCACGCGCCGTGCGGCGTCCNNNNCTCCGGCACCGGCAGCGGCGGGTCGCCTTCGAGCACGCCCAGCTCGAGGTTGATGGCGTCGAGGATCTGCTGCGGGTCGGCCGGCTTGGGCAGGACGGTGGCGACGCCGCTGCGCGCCGCCATCGCCTTGGTCTCGCGCTCGGCATACACCGCGGAGAAGAAGATCACGCGGATGCCGCGCAGGTCGGGGTTCTGGCGCAGCTGCTGGACCAGCTCATAGCCATCCATGACCGGCATCAGGATGTCGGTAATGATCAGGTCGGGACGCTGGGCACGCGCCAGCGCCAGCGCCTCGGCGCCGTCTTCCGCCTCCAGCAGGCGGTGGCCGGTGAAGCCGAGCAGGGCGTTCAGGAAGGCGCGGTTGCTCGGCCGGTCGTCGACGATCAGGATCGTAGCCATTCAGTCCTGCCTTTCTTGCGAAAGCGGACTGCGACTGAGCGAATGCGGAACGACCGCCATGTCTACTCCAGGAGATGGCCGCGTAGCGCCGGGGAAAGGCCTCGGCGGCACATGCGGCCGCAATGTTTTTATCATAATCGAGTCGTGCTTGAACACGCTCTTTGTTGCGTGTCGGAAACTTAGCTTAGCAATTCTCACCGCATGAAAATACACACATTGTTGCATGTTGCTTGATGGCAACGTAAGTTGACGAACTCACAGTGTTGTGTTGAAGAGGATCGCCAGTGCTTCGGTTGAAAGGCGGTAAATCCTTTAAAATAGCGGATTGTGCAAAATCCGTTTCAAGGAATTCGTATGTCTATCTCCAGCACCGAGGAAATCGTTGCCGAATTGCGCGCCGGGCGCATGGTCATTCTTGTCGACGAAGAAGACCGCGAAAACGAGGGCGACCTGGTGCTTGCCGCCGATTTCGTCACTCCGGAAGCGATCAATTTCATGATCCGCCATGCGCGCGGCCTGGTCTGCCTGACCCTGACCGAAGAGCGCTGCGACGAACTGGCGCTGCCGATGATGACGTCGAAGAACGGGACCTCCTTCGGCACCAATTTCACGGTGTCGATCGAAGCGGCCGAGGGCGTGACCACCGGCATTTCCGCGGCCGACCGCGCGCGCACCATCCAGGTGGCCGTGAACAAGGGCACGACGCCGGACGACCTGGTCCAGCCGGGCCACATCTTCCCGCTGCGCGCCCAGAAGGGCGGCGTCCTGATGCGCGCCGGCCATACCGAAGCCGGCTGCGACCTGACCGAGATGGCCGGCCTGACCCCGGCCTCGGTGATCTGCGAGATCATCAAGGAAGACGGCACCATGGCGCGCCTGCCGGACCTGATCGAGTTCGCCAAGGAGCACAAACTGAAGATCGGCACCATCGCCGACCTGATCCATTACCGCAGCCAGAACGAAAGCCTGGTCGAGCGCGTGGCCGAGCGCCCCTTGAGTACTCCGTACGGTGAGTTCAAGCTGGTCGCCTACCGCGACAAGCCGAGCGGCGCGGCCCATCTGGCCCTGGTGCATGGTGAACTGTCGCGCGACAAGGAAGCGCTGGTGCGCGTGCACCAGCCGGTGTCGATCCTCGACGTGCTGGGCGACTGCGCTTCGACCCACTCCTGGGACCTGGCCTCGGCCATGAAGGCGATCAAGGGCGGCGATTCGGGCGCCATCGTGCTGCTGAACTGCGGCGAGACCGCGGACCAGCTGTTCGCCCAGTTCGCCCCGCGCGACACCAGCGCCCGCAGCGCCCGCGCGGCCTCGATGGACCTGCGCACCTATGGCATCGGCGCCCAGATCCTGCGCAACCTCGGCGTCGGCAAGATGCAGCTGCTGGCCAACCCGCGCAAGATGCCGTCGATGACGGGCTTCGACCTGGAAGTCACCGGCTACCTGCCGCAGCCCACCGCCTGACGCGGCGCGCCCGGACATAAAATCACACTACTATATACATACCAATCGAGAAGAAGAGGTCAGCCATGACGGTAGGAACTTTTGAAAGCAATCTGGCGGGTGAAGGCCTGCGCATCGGCATCGTGCAGGCACGATTCAACGCCGACATCGGCCACGGCCTGCTGTCGTCCTGCCTGGCCGAACTGAAGCGCCTGGGCGTGGCCGACGAGGATATCCTCCACATCACGGTGCCGGGTGCGCTGGAAGTGCCGCTGGCGCTGCAGAAGATGGCCGAGACCCAGCAGTTCGACGCGCTGATCGCGCTGGGCGCGGTGATCCGCGGCGAGACCTATCACTTCGAGCTGGTATCGAACGAATCGGGCGCGGGCATCACCCGCATCGGCCTGGACTACGGCATGCCGATCGCCAACGCCATCCTCACCACCGAAAACGACGAGCAGGCCGAAGCCCGCATGGCCGAGAAGGGCGCCGATGCGGCGCGCGTCGCGGTCGAGATGTCGAACCTGCTGTTCGCACTGGAAGAGCTGCAGGCCGAAGACGAATAAAGCGCTTAACAAAACCCCCAGGGCAAGGCGCATCGTCGAAGACAGTACGATAGTACGGCGAGACGATGCAACGCCGCCATGGGGGGAATTGTTAGGCGCGCTAAGAATAAGCAGTAAAGGAAACCACATGACCGACAAGACCACGCACGCCAACCCGAGCAAGAACCGCACGCCGCGCCACCGCGCGCGCGAGTTCGCGCTGCAGGGCCTGTACCAATGGCTGCTCAACAACGAACCGGCCCGCACGGTCGTCACCAACATCCGCGGCGCCCACGGCTTCGACAAGGCCGACGGCGAATTCTTCAGCGAACTGCTGAACGGCACCATCGCCACCTCGGTCGAGCTGCGCGAAGTCATCGCACCGCTGATCGACCGCGGCGTGGCCGAGCTGTCGCCGATCGAGCACGGCGTGCTGCTGCTGGGCGCCTACGAGCTGAAGAACCATCCGGAAATCCCGTACCGCGTCGTCATCAACGAAGCGGTCGAGCTGACCAAGTCCTTCGGCGGCATCGACGGCCACAAGTATGTCAACGGCGTGCTGGACAAGCTGGCCTCGACCCTGCGTCCGGACGAGGTGGGGGCGGACGCGCGCCGCTGATAGCAGGTCTTCTATATATATATAGAAAGAGAAAGCCACCGTGGCGATGCCCGGTGGCTTTTTCTATTTGCGCTGCCCCCCGCGGGAGGTCAGGGAATCACGCGCACGTTGCGAATCGAGGGCGCATCGCCCGAGTGATTTTGCAGGGAGAAAACGAGCGAAAGCAGCGAGAGAGTCTGGACGCTACGGTCTTCGCGCTCACCAGGCCGATATCCGAGAACGGTCAAATATTGTCCCTTGTAAGGCACTGAAATGGCTGCATCCGGTTGCTTCGGCCCCAGCACCATGTCGAACAGCTTTGCCGACTTGTCGGCCAAGGGAATCTTGACAGGTAAGCTTTGTGCCTGGCACCTTGTATCCAGCTTCCCCCCCAGTGTCCGGGTTTTGGCATCGACTGAGCTCACCCAAGTAGTACAACATGGATTGCGTTGACCGCAGGACCAGATTGAACGAGCTTGCCTGCTTCTTGCCTCCCGCAGCCTGCGCCGGCGGTTCGCGCTGGCTCATGGTTTTGAACTCCGCCGAGAGGGTGCGCGGATTGGTTTGCTCACCCGATATCACGGCAGCCTGCTTAGGATAGGCGATTTCGCATACCGCCGAGGTGTCCTTGCCGGATGGCGTCTCTGCTTGAGTAAATCTGAGGCGGGACTCGGAGGTAAGTATTCCAAGCCGAACAAACGCAGGCGGGTCACTGACATTTTCTGTCGTCCCATCTTTATTCGTTGGAATCGGAACGAGGCCAGCAGCTTTTGCTGCGCTCAGTTGCTCAATGTCGGTCATGGCGGAAACCGGTATTGCAGCACTGTAGAAGGTAGGCTTTTTTGTGTTCGGAAAGTGATAAGCGGCATTGCTGCAGAGAAGTTACGACCTCCTGAAAGTCCTTGAAGCTTGGTGAGACTGGACTGTTGTCGTAGCTTTTCACGACATCGCCTTTATCGTCGAGCACTTGGATCGAGCTGACGAGAAGATGCAGGAGCATCGCTTGCGGCCAACCTTGATTAGCGAAATAGGCCAGCAGTTTCGGGTCGACGGGCGTTGTGATTCCACGTGTAAAGTTTTGAGAAACGAAACTGACCGTATCGACGCCCGCGTTTAGCGATATCGACGGCTTGAATGCTTCATTGAGGCTCCCTTGTAGCCATTCGAATCCAAGGGTCGACCCCGCGAATGGAATTCCACCCGGCCCGGCGCGAACGACGTCGAGTTGGGTGAAGTGCATTGGCATCCGCTCCTGGGCACGCGCAATGTTCAGGAGGAGATATGCGTTATGCGCTTCTTCCTGCACCAGATTCGATGTGATCGCGCTCCGTGTGAGAGGCGAAGTACAGCCAGCAAGCGCGAGCGCAAGCGGCCCCAAGATGAGTGGAACGATAGAAAAGCGCATGGCATCTCCCCAAGAAGATCATGCCTCCGAAATCGCACGGTAGCATGCGAGTTCCGGGCGGCAGTGCGGCGAATTTATGAATATTTCGTCTTGCCATGGAAGAGTATCGCTACTATTGCTCAAAAGTCAATTAACAAAAAACTATTATTCTGGGAACTTAAGAGGATTATGTATTGCTGCGGCAGCACCCGTCCGAGCAAAAAAAAGCCACCGCAAGCGGTGGCCGTGAGGAGTGATTTCGCCTAGCTTACAGGGTCGCCAGCGCTTCCGAACCGTGGTTCTCGGCCTTCGCCGGCGCGGCGGCCGGCGTCTCGGTCGGGCTGGCTGCGGGAGCCTGCTTCACCAGCGTGGTAGCCGGCAGCGGACGCGGATTGGTAGTCGGGACCTTGTGGCCCTTGGCAACCTGCTTGAGCTTCTTGTATTCGGCCAGCACCTTGGCGCCATAGCCCGAATCGGTTTCCAGGTCGGCCGCGCCGACGTAGGTCTTCAGGCCGCCTTCGACCGAACCGGTACGCTTGACGTAATCCTTCAGGATCAGGGCGCCCACCTTGATGTTGGCGACCGGATTCAGGGCCGCCTGCTGGCCGCCCACTTGTTCGAACTTGTCGTGATGGACCTTGGCCATGACCTGCATCAGGCCCTTGGCGCCCATCGGGCTCTCGGCGAACGGGTTCAGGCCCGATTCGATCGCCATCACGGCCAGGATCAGGAGCGGATCCAGCTTGACCTCGTGCGCCGTCATGTAGGCGGTCGAGACCAGCATGTTGGCGGCGTCGCTGGCGACGCGGTAGCGCTTGCTCAGCCAGGAAGTGACCCATTGCTGCTGCTTGCTGTTGCCGAGGTGCTGGGCACTGGCATGGGTGGTTTCGACGGCTTCGGCGACGTCGGCGACAACCGGCGCCGGTGCGGCCTTGGCCACGACCACGACTTCAGGTTCCGGATGCAGCATGTCCGAGACGCGCTTGGCGACGTCTTCGTTGGTATAGAGCAGCGCAAGCATTGCGATTGCCGAAAGACCGAAAACGGTCAGGGTGTTGCGTGCGGTATTCAGTACACCGCGTGCCGTTTTGCTCACGGAAGACCACGTGACTGGCTGGCTGGCCATGGTTTGCACGAGCCTTGCGCTCGTGATGAAACGATTGATCATCGAATTCCCCTTGTCGCGGCGAAAAGCAGCCCTGTCACAGCGTCTCCAGGGAGATGTGCGCTGCGTCGGGTTACTGAATGCCGTGCATCAGAAATATCGTAGGTCGCCGCCTTGCGGCCGACTAACGCCGTCATTGCTTTGCTACAGCTGGCTGCTTTGAAACCCGTGCGGGTGGAACCAGTGGCTCAACAACTGTCTCGGGGGATTGGGCAGACGCCCAGTGAAAACACTCCTCAAAATGTCATGTGGGGCCCCGACCCCGTGAATGCATGAGAACAGCTAAAATCATGTCAGAAAGACTGCCTGCCTCATCAAGTAGGACGGATTCTAGTGGCTCACTTATACCAAGTCAACCCTAGCACGATCCGCTCTTATTACTTTTAGTTCTGATTTCCGAGACGAAATTTTGAAAAGTCTTGCTAAATCAGCTACTTGGCATGGTGCCTTGAACAAGCTTCTACTGACGAGATTACGATCAAAACTTGATGAAATATTCAGATTTGCGGGACTTTATGGCTCAGCTCGAGCGAATGGGCGAGCTCAAGCATGTTGGCGTACCGGTGTCGCCCCACCTCGAGATGACGGAGATCTGCGACCGCACGCTACGCGCCGAAGGACCCGCGCTGCTGTTCGAGAAGCCCACCGGTCACACGATCCCGGTCTTGGGCAACCTGTTCGGCACCCCGCGCCGGGTAGCGCTCGGCATGGGGGCGGAAGACGTGGGCGAGCTGCGCAAGATCGGCCACGTGCTGGCGCGCCTGAAGGAGCCGGAGCCGCCCAAGGGCTTCAAGGACATCATGGGCCTGGGCTCGCTGGTCAAGGCGGTATGGGACATGGCGCCGAAAGAAGTGAAGGGCGCCTCCTGCCAGGAAATCGTCTGGGAAGGGCAGGACGTCGACCTGGCGCGCCTGCCGATCCAGCACTGCTGGCCGGGCGACATTGCCCCTCTCATTACGTGGGGCCTGGTGATTACCAAGGGACCGCACAAGAAACGGCAGAACTTAGGAATATATCGCCAGCAGGTGCTGGGCCGGAACAAGGTGATCATGCGCTGGCTGGCGCACCGCGGCGGGGCCCTCGACTTCCGCGAGCACGCGCTGGCCAACCCGGGCAAGCCGTATCCGGTGGCGGTGGCGCTGGGCGCCGACCCGGCCACCATCCTGGGCGCCGTCACCCCGGTGCCGGACGCTTTGTCCGAATACCAGTTCGCCGGCCTGCTGCGCGGCCAGCGCACCGCGCTGACCAAAGCCATCGGCAGCGAGCTGCGCGTGCCGGCGTCCGCCGAGATCGTGCTGGAAGGGCATATTTACCCGGACGCGAACCACCCGTCCGGCTTCGAGCACGCACTCGAAGGTCCGTACGGCGACCACACCGGCTATTACAACGAGCAGGACAGCTTCCCAGTGTTCACCGTCGACCGCATCACGATGCGGCGCGACCCCATCTACCACTCGACCTACACCGGCAAGCCGCCCGACGAGCCGGCGGTGCTGGGCGTGGCGCTGAACGAGGTCTTCATCCCGCTGCTGCAGAAGCAGTTCAGCGAGATCACCGACTTCTATCTGCCGCCGGAAGGCTGCAGCTACCGGATGGCGGTGGTGCAGATGAAGAAGCAGTACGCGGGTCACGCCAAGCGCGTGATGTTCGGGGTCTGGAGTTTCCTGCGCCAGTTCATGTATACCAAGTTCATCGTGGTGGTGGACGAGGACGTGAACGTGCGCGACTGGAAGGAAGTCATCTGGGCCATCACGACCCGGGTCGATCCGACCCGCGACACGGTCATGGTCGACAATACCCCGATCGACTACCTCGACTTCGCCTCGCCGATCAGTGGCCTGGGCAGCAAGATGGGCATCGACGCCACCAACAAGTGGCCGGGCGAGACCAATCGCGAGTGGGGCACGCCGATCGCCATGACGCCGGAAGTCAAGGCGCGCGTGGACGACATCTGGGGGACGCTGGGACTGTAGGGCGGCGAACTCCCGTGCGGCGCGTGGGGCGAGGGACGGCTAGACTGCCATTTTGACCACCACGCACATGGAGGCCCGATGAACATCCTGATGGTGCTGACCTCGCACGACCGCCTCGGCGACACCGGCAAGAAAACCGGTTTCTGGCTGGAGGAGTTCGCCGCTCCCTATTATGTATTCAAGGATGCCGGCGCGACCCTGACGCTGGCCTCGCCGCGGGGCGGACAACCGCCGCTCGACCCGAAGAGCGACGAGCCCGATGCCCAGACCGAGGCGACCCGGCGTTTTCGCGCCGATCCCCAGGCCCAGGGGGCGCTGGCGAATACCGTCACCCTGTCGGGCGCGCGCGCGCAGGACTTCGACGCCGTGTTCTATCCCGGCGGCCACGGCCCGCTATGGGACCTGGCCCAGGATGCCGATTCGATCCGCCTGATCGAGGCCATGATCGCCGCCGGCAAACCGGTGGCCGCGGTGTGCCATGCCCCGGGCGTGCTGGCGCAGGTCAGGGGAGTGGACGGCGACCTCCTGGTCAAGGGCAAGCGCGTGACCGGTTTCACCAATACGGAGGAGGAGGCTGTCGGCCTCACCGGGGTGGTGCCTTTCCTGGTCGAGGACATGCTGGTGAAAAATGGTGGCCAGTACAGCAAGACGGATGACTGGCAGCCCTACGTGGTGACCGACGGCCTGCTCGTCACGGGGCAGAATCCGGCGTCCTCCGAAGCGGGCGCGCATGCCTTGATGGCCTTGCTGAAGGATCGCGCATAGCCTTCGCAAGATCCGGCCCCAAAAACGGTGGGGTCGGGTATAATGCTTGCTGGCGGGCCCCTGCGCATTGTGGCATGGTTTACCTGGTCAGGTCGGGAACGAAGCAGCCAAAGCCGTTCACCGCAAGTGCCGCAGATCAGGCTCGCCTCTTCCTTCTTCTTTCCCCCCCTTCGTATTCTCCCCACAGGGTCTCCGTTCCCTTGCGCTGGCGCTCGTCATTTTCGTGGTGTTCTTTGCGACCGGCTCAGACATTCTCACCAATTGTTGCATTCGGTTGACAGAATTGCGCGATAAATTGTCATAATTGACGATAGGTGTTGCCTTGGGGCACTTTTCTTGATTCAATCTCACGTATCGTACATACGGAGTTTGCTGATCATGGAAAATCGCGTCTCGCTTCACCAGCACTATCTGCGTGCAGATCGCCTGATGGTGGGGATCCTCTGGGGGCTGTTCGCGATGGCGCTTGCCTTGTCCAGCATGTACGACACCCTGCGCTGGGCCCTGCTGGTCGGCCTGCCGGCGGCGGGCATTCCGACGGCGCTGATGCTGTTCGCAGGCGGCAGCCGGGCCAGCCGGATGAGCGTGGCCGTGGCGCTCATGGTGTTCAGTGCGCTGCATATTCACCAGGCCGCCGGGCAAACCGAGCTGCACTTCGGTATCTTCGTCCTGCTCGCTTTCCTGCTGTGCTACCGCGACTGGGCGGTCATCGTCGTGGCCGCCGCGGTCGTGGCGCTGCATCACCTGTTGTTCAACTACCTGCAGGAACTCGGCTTCGGCGTGCGATGCCTGGCCGAGCCGGGTCTCGGCATGGTGCTGGTGCACGCCGGCTACGTCGTAGTGGAGAGCGCACTGTTGTGCTACCTGGCCCGGTTGCTGCGGCGCGACGCGCTGCAGTCGGCCGAATTGAGCACGAGCGTCAAGCTCATGCGGGGAGAAGAAGGCACGATCAGCCTCGAACCCGAGTTGCTGCCGGCGTCGAGCAACAGCGGACGCGCGCTGCAGGGCGTGGTCGGCTTGCTGCAGGAGGCCATGGGACGGGCACAGCGCGGCGCGCAGGCGACCGCCGCGACCTCGTCCGAGATCGCCAGGACCAACGCGGAACTGGCCGCGCGTACGGGCGAACAGGCCGCGGCCATCCATGCCACTGTGAAGTCGATGGCGCAGCTCACCGGCTCGGTCAGCCAGAATGCCGAGCATGCGCGGCTTGCCAACGAATTGGCCGGCAGCGCGTCGGAAGTCGCGGCCCGCGGCGGCCAGGTGGTGGCGCAGGTGGTCGACAGGATGCAGGCCATCGACGCGTCCTCGCGCCGGATCGGCGACATCATCTCGGTCATCGACGGCATTGCCTTCCAGACCAACATCCTGGCGCTGAACGCCGCCGTCGAGGCCGCGCGCGCGGGCGAGCAGGGACGTGGCTTCGCAGTCGTCGCCGGCGAGGTGCGCAGCCTGGCGCAGCGTTCGGCGACGGCGGCGCGCGAAATCAAGGAGCTGATCGAAGCGTCGAGCGCGCAGGTCAGCGCCGGCAGCGCCCTGGCGCAACAAGCGGGCCAGACCATGGAGCAGGTGGTCGATGGCGTGCACAAGGTATCGAGCCTGATCGCCGAGATCAGCGGCGCCAGCCGCGAGCAGGCCGGCGGCATCGCCGCGATCGGGCAGGCCATGCAGGACATGGATGCCCTTACACGCGGCAATACCGGACGGGTCGAGGAGGCCGCCGATGCCGCGCAGCGGCTGGCCGCACAGGCCGAGCACCTGGCGCACGTAGTGGGCGCCTTCCGCCTGGGGCGGCCGCAGGCGGCCGCGGCAGGCGGCCGGGCGCCTGAAGATTTACTGCAGTTGCCATAAAGCACTGCCGCGGAATGTTCGCGGCAGTCGCCAACTGCGGTAAAATCCCGGCATGTCCTATCAAGTCCTCGCCCGCAAATACCGTCCCAAGAACTTCGAAACGCTGGTCGGCCAGGAGCACGTCGTCCGTGCCCTGACCCATGCGCTCAGGACCGGCCGCCTGCACCACGCCTACCTGTTCACGGGGACGCGCGGGGTCGGCAAGACGACGCTGTCGCGTATCCTGGCCAAGTCGCTCAACTGCGTCGGCCCGGACGGGCAGGGCGGGATCACGGCCGAACCTTGCGGCGTGTGCGAGGCCTGCCGTGCGATCGATGCCGGGCGTTTCGTCGACTACATCGAGATGGATGCGGCGTCCAACCGCGGCGTGGACGAGATGGCCCAGCTGCTGGAGCAGGCGGTGTACGCGCCGAGCAACGCGCGCTTCAAGGTCTACATGATCGACGAGGTGCACATGCTCACCAACCACGCGTTCAATGCGATGCTCAAAACGCTCGAGGAACCGCCGCCGCACGTGAAATTCATCCTCGCGACCACCGACCCGCAGAAGATCCCGGTCACGGTGCTGTCGCGCTGCCTGCAGTTCAACCTCAAGCAGATGCCGCCCGGCCACATCGTCGGCCACCTGGAAAACATCCTCGGCCAGGAAGGCGTGGCCTTCGAGCAGCCGGCCCTGCGCCTGCTGGCGCAAGGCGCCCACGGCTCGATGCGCGACGCGCTGTCGCTGACCGACCAGGCGATCGCCTATGCCGCCGGCCAGGTTACCTTGGATGCGGTGCAGGGCATGCTGGGCGCGCTCGACCAGTCCTACCTGGTGCGCCTGCTGGACGCGCTGCTGGCGCAGGACGGCGCCGACCTGATGGCGGTGGCCGACGAGATGGCCAGCCGCAGCCTGTCGTATAACGGCGCGCTGCAGGACCTCGGCACCTTGCTGCACCGTATCGCGCTGGCGCAATCGGTGCCCTCGGCGGTGCCGCAGGACCTGCCGGAACTGAACGACATCCTGCGCCTGGCCCAGGCCTTCGATGCGCAGGAAGTGCAGCTGTATTACCAGATCGCCGTGCACGGCCGCAACGAGATCGGCCTGGCGCCGGACGAATACGCGGGCTTCACCATGACCCTGCTGCGCATGCTGGCCTTCCGTCCGGGGCAGGGCGGCGCCGAATTGCCACCAAGCGCACCGGCCGCCTCGGCGCCGGGTCAGACGCCGGCCGCGCGCGCCGCGGCGGTGGCCGCCGCCAGCCAT
>NZ_DKJX01000119.1:0-12020 GCF_002454935.1 Massilia sp. UBA6681 | reverse complement strand
TGCTGGTGGTGGACGACGAACCCGATTCGCTGGAACTGGTGCAGCGGGTGCTGGCCGAGAGCGGCGCCCGGATCGTGACCGCGACGGGCGCGGCGGATGCCCTGCGCATGCTCGAGCGCCACCGTCCCGACCTCCTGATCAGCGACATCGGCATGCCCCTGATGGATGGCTTCGAGCTGATCCGGCAAGTCCGGGCCGAGCGTGACAGGACCCTGGCCGGCGTGCCGGCGATCGCGCTCACCGCCTTTTCGCGCCGTGAAGACCAGCAGCGCGCCTTGGCGGCGGGCTTCGACGAATACCTGGCCAAGCCGCTGCGGCCGGCGGTGCTGTTGCAGACGGTGGTGGGGATGGCGGGACGCAGCGCCTTGAGTCGCTCGGCTTAAAGAGCGCCTAACAAAACCCCGAGGGCAAGGCGCATCGCCGCAGTGGCGGACCACGAAGACAGTACGCTAGTACGGCGAGACGATGCAACGCAGCCATCGGGGGAATTGCTAGGCGCTCTAAGGGTGGCAGTGCAGGTCGGGCAGCACCAGGTGCAGCTGCAGCTTGCGCTCCAGGCCCGGGTTCGTGCCCGCGGCCTCCACGCCCTCGACGATGAAGGCCCGGTTGCGGCCCGCTTCCTTGCCCTTGTAGAGCGCGCGGTCCGCCAGCGCGATCGCCTGTTCCCAGCCAAAAGCTTCGCTCGAGCCGAGCGGCAGCGAGACTGCGCCGGCGGTCGCGCTCACCGAGAGGGCGGTGCCGTCCTCAAGCAGCACCGGCGTGCTGGCGATGGCATTCAGGATGCGTTGCACCAGCAGCGGACGCCGGGCTTCGCTCACTCCCTGCGAATACACCAGGAATTCCTCGCCGCCCCAGCGCAGCACCATGTCCGTGTCGCGCACCACCCCGTTAAGGCGGCGTCCCACCTCGACCAGCACAGCGTCGCCGGCGGCATGGCCGTGCTGGTCGTTGATGCGCTTGAAGTGGTCGATGTCGAGCAGCGTGAAGCAGTCGTCGCTGGCGGCCTGCTGGGCGCGCATGCGGTCCACGAAGGAACGGCGGTTGTACAGGCCGGTGAGCGGGTCGTGCGCCGAGCGGTGCGCCAGCTCGGCGTTCAGTTCGGCCAGGCGCAAGCTGGTCGCCTGCGACTTCCGGTACAGCATGAACACGAAGGCGGACAGCAGCAGGGCGATGCCGGCGCCGAGCGAGGCCAGGGCCAGGCGCAGGTTGCGGTTGTCGATCTCGGCGTCCTTGAACGCGTTTTCCTGGCGCAGGCGGTCGATCTGGGCGGCGCGCTGTTTCGCATTGAACTGCTCCTGCAGTGCGGCGAAGGCCTTGTCGCGGCGCTCCAGTTCCAGCGATTCCTGGATCTTCTCGCGCTCGCGCACCGTCTGCAGCGCCTGCTTGTGCAGGCCGGCCCGTTCCAGGGCTTCGCCCTTCTCGGCCAGGATGTTCGACACCGCCAGCATGGCGCCGGCCTTGCGCAGCTCCTGCGCGGTGCGGTCGATGTGGACCGTGCCTTCGGCCATCCGGCCCTGGCCGAACAGGGCGAAACCGAGGTTGGCATAGACCATCTGGATGATGCTCTGGTCGGTCACCGCCTCGGACAGCGCCACGGCGGCGCGCGCGGCGCGCTCGGCCTCGACCCAGCGCTGGGCCCGCAGGTAAGCGTCGGAGACGTTACCCAGCACGCTCGCCTCGATCCAGCGCAGGTCGTGCTTGCGCGCCAATGCCAGGGCGTGCTCGAAGGCGGCGTGCGCCTGCGGCAGCTGGCGTAGGGTGACGTAGGCGCGGCCGTCGAGGAAGTACATCAGGGCTTCGACCCGTGGCGGGAGATCCTCGCCGGCGCGCGCCTCGCGGTAGGCGCGCGTGGTGTCGAGGGCCTTGACCGGGTCGCCGCTGTTCACGTACAGGCGCGCCAGGGCCAGGCGCAGGTCGGCTTCGCGCGGACTCCACAGCTTCGGGGTGCGCTGCACCAGTTCGAGGGCGCGCAGGTAGTGCGCAAGGGCGCGGTCGTGCTGGCCGGTCGTGTTGTAGATCGCGCCATACGCCGTTTCGGCATTCGCTGCGAACTCGGTGCTGTGCAGCTCGCGGTACTCGGTGTTCAGGGTTTCCAGCAGGGCCATCGCACTGGCCGGGTCGTTGTCGTTGAGCCGCTTGTGGACCCGCCCCAGGCTGGCCAGGGCCAGCTGCAGGGCGTCCCCCTCGCGCGTGGCGAGACGGATGATGCGTTCGTCGACCGCATAGCTGTCCGCCAGCCGGCCGGCGTCGATATGGATGCGGCGCAGCAGGCGCAGGTAGGCGACGTGCAGGGCATAAGGTACGCCCTCGGTGAACGCGGGCGCTTCCGCCAGCAGGCGCGCGCGCGCATCGGGATTGCTGCGCTCGGCCAGCTGGCCCAGCTCGCGCAGGCGCAGCTCCGCCGCGACCGGACCTGCCGCCCCGGCATGCGCGCCCGGGACCGCGGCGGCGCAGGCCAGCGCCAGCAGCAGGGCGGGCAGGGGCCGGCGCCAGGTGCGCATCGCCTGGTGCGATGCCTGTCGAGTCGTCATGGTGCGCAGCTGCAGCAATAGATGGGGTGCGTGGGAGGGCCCAAGGGCCCGGCGCCGCCGGCCGCGGCGACAGGAAGATTATGTTCTGTTGACTTGTGGAAATCAAGCAGCGCCGCGCGGCCAGGATGAATACGCAACGGTCGTGGTTTTTTGATTGAAACAAAAGAATTATTCGGTTTTCATTACTTTACTTTGATTCCGACTAGCAATCTGGTGATAATGTCACGTCTGCGGCTTCGGGCAGGAGCGGAAGCGGCAAGAGGCGAGAGTCGGTTCACGGGTCGGGCATGCGGTCTAAGCGGCCGGATGGCGAGCACGCAGGGCATACGGTGCAGCGGCAAACACAAGACGCGGAACCATACTATTTTTTGATTGGAGAACCAGTAGTGAGTCTTTTCAGAACCAAAAATCTTGACACGATGGTCGCGGCGGCCCAGACGCCGGGCGGCCTCAAGAAAGTGCTCGGTCCGTTCGACCTGGTGCTGATGGGCATTGGCGCCATCGTCGGCACCGGCATCTTCGTCCTGACCGGCACCGGCGCCGTCACCGCCGGTCCGGCCCTCACGCTCTCCTTCATCATCGCCGCCATCGCCTGCGGCTTCGCCGCGCTCTGCTATGCCGAATTCGCCTCGAGCGTGCCGGTAGCGGGCTCGATCTACACCTACAGCTACTTCACCCTGGGCGAGATCGTCGCCTGGATGATCGGCTGGGACCTGCTGCTCGAATACGGGCTCGCCACGTCGGCGGTCGCGGTCGGCTGGTCGGGTTACTTCCAGTCCTTGCTCAAGGGTATCGGCATCGTCCTGCCGGAAGCGCTGCGCGCGGCGCCGGGCGCACAGCCGGGCGTGGATACCCTGTTCAACCTGCCGGCTTTCCTGATCATGATGTGCCTGACCTTCCTGCTGTCGCTCGGCGTGCGCGAGTCGGCGCGCCTGAACAACGTCATGGTGATCATCAAGACCGGTGTCGTCATCCTGTTCATCGTCGTCGGCGTCAACTACGTCAAGCCGGACAACTGGCAGCCCTTCATGCCGTTCGGCGCAGGCAGCGTCCTGAGCGCCGCGGCGCTGGTGTTCTTCGCCTTCATCGGCTTCGACGCCGTGACCTCGGCGGCCGAGGAAGTCAAGAATCCGGCGCGAGACCTGCCAATCGGCATCATCGGTTCGCTGGCCGTGTGCACCGTGCTGTACGTGGCCGTGGCGGCGATCATGACCGGCATCGTGCCCTACATGCAGTTCGAAGGCGTCGACCACCCGGTCTCGCTGGCGCTGCAGGTGGCGGGCCAGGACTGGGTCGCCGGCTTCGTCGACCTGGCCGCGATCCTGGGCATGAGCACCGTGATCCTGGTGATGGCCTACGGCCAGACCCGCATTCTGTTCGCCATGTCGCGCGACGGCCTGCTGCCGGCCAAGCTGTCGGAAGTGCATCCGAAGTACGGCACCCCGTACTTCGCCACCTGGATGGTCGGCATCATCTTCGGCCTGATCGCCGCGCTGGTGCCGCTCGGCGTGCTGGCCGAACTGGTCAATATCGGCACCCTGGCGGCGTTCTCGCTGGTCTCGGTGGCGGTGATCATCCTGCGCAAGAAGCGTCCGGACCTGCCGCGCGCCTTCCGCTGCCCGGGCGTGCCGGTGATCCCGGCGCTGGCCATCATCTTCTGCCTGGTCCTGATGTCCTTCCTGAGCTGGCACACCTGGGTCGCCTTCGGCATCTGGATCGCCATCGGCCTGGCCGTGTACTTCCTGTACGCCCGCCAGCGCTCGCTGCTGCACAAGCAGTAATCTGTCGTAGCGACACCCTGAACGCCCGGTCCACGCGAGTGGCCGGGCGTTTTCCGTTCCGGCGGGCGTTCGCCCTCCGTGGTAAGCTTGCCCGCAGTTCTACTAACGGAGAATGCTTCCATGAGCGCCATCGTGCTCGGCAAGGGCGACGCCCTCCTGATCGTCGACCTGCAGAACGACTTCCTTCCCGGCGGCGCGCTGGCCGTGCCGCGCGGCGACCTCGTCATCGCCCCGATCAACGCGCTGATCGACCTGTACCACGAGCGTGGCCTGCCCATCTTCGCCTCGCGCGACTGGCATCCCGAGGACCATTGCTCGTTCACGGCCCAGGGCGGACCCTGGCCGCCGCATTGCGTGGCGGCCACCGAGGGCGCCCTGTTCAGCGAGGCCCTGCAGCTGCCCGAGGAGGCGATCGTGATCTCCAAGGCCCTGACGGCGGCCGAGGATGCCTACTCCGCCTTCAACGGCACCGGCCTGGCGCGCAGCATGCTTGCCGACGGCATCACCCGGCTGGCGGTGTGCGGCCTGGCCACCGACTACTGTGTGCTCAATACGGTGCTGGACGGGATCGAGGCCGGCTTCGAGGTGCTGCTGGTGCTTGAGGCGACCCGCGCCGTCGAAGTTAAGCCCGGCGACGGCGGCCGCGCCATCGCGCGCATGCTGGCCAAGGGCGCGGTGCCGGTGCGGCTCTCGGCCGGCCAGCTGGTGGCCGACGTGGCGCTCGGCGCCCGGCTCTAGGTACAGCCCGGCCCGCTTGCCCTGCTATGCGCGCCAGCGCACGGTGCGGCCCTGCCAAAGGCCGTAGCCTGCCGGTTCCTGCCTGCCACCCGGCGGGCCTACCAGCAAGGGGAATCGAATGGCAACGGTCGGCGACTTCCTGCTCGAACGCCTGCGGCAATGGGGCGTACGGCGCATCTTTGGCTATCCAGGCGACGGCATCAACGGCATCATGGCCGCCTTCGGGCGCCAGGAGGCCCTCGAGTTCATCCAGACCCGGCACGAGGAAATGGCAGCCTTCATGGCCTGCGGCCACGCCAAGTTCACCGGCGAGGTCGGCGTCTGCCTGGCCACCTCGGGACCGGGCGCGATCCACCTGCTGAACGGTCTCTACGACGCCAAGCTCGACCACCAGCCGGTGGTGGCCATCGTCGGCCAGCAGAAGCGCGGCGCGCTCGGCGCCAGCTACCAGCAGGAAGTCGACCTCGTCAGCCTGTTCAAGGACGTCGCCGGCGAGTACGTGCAGATGGCAACGTCGAGCGAACAGGTACGCCACCTGGTCGACCGCGCGGTGCGCATCGCCCTCAGCGAGCGCTGCGTCACCTGCGTGATCCTGCCGAACGACCTGCAGGAGGAAGACGCGGTACCGAACCCGCCGCGCGAGCACGGCTACACCTTCAGCGGGATCGGCGCCGGCAGCCGCGCGCTGGCGCCGCCTGATGAGGCGCTGCGGGCGGCGGCCGCGATCCTCAATGCCGGCAGCAAGGTGGCGATCCTGGCCGGGGCGGGCGCTCATGGGGCGCATGACGAACTCGCCGAGGTGGCCGAACTGCTGGGCGCCGGCGTGGCCAAGGCCCTGCTGGGCAAGGCCGTGCTGGCGGACCATCTGCCCTTTGTCACCGGATCGGTCGGCATCCTCGGCACCCGGGCCAGCAACGCCATGCTGCAGGATTGCGACACGCTCCTGATGGTGGGCTCGAGTTTTCCCTACGCCGAATTCCTGCCGCCCGAAGGGCAGGCGCGCGGCGTCCAGATCGACATCGACGGCCGCATGCTGGGACTGCGCTATCCGATGGAGGCCAACCTGATGGGCGACGCCAGGGCCACGCTGCGCGCCCTGATTCCCCATCTCGAACGCAAGGGTGAGCGCGCCTGGCGCCGGAAGATCGAAGCCGATATCGTGGACAGCCGGCGCCAGCTGGCGCAGAAGGCCCTGGAGCCGGCCAAGCCGGTCAATCCGCAACGTGTGTTCACCGAACTGTCGCCGCGCCTGCCCGAGCGCGTGATCCTGGCGGGCGATTCCGGCTCGGTGGCGGCCTGGTATGCGCTGCACCTCGATCTGCGTCCCGGCATGCTGGCCTCGCTGTCCGGCACGCTCGCGACCATGGGTTCGGCCGTGCCCTACGCGCTGGCGGCTAAGATGGCCCATCCGGACCGCCCGGTAATCGCGCTGGCCGGCGACGGCGCCATGCAGATGAACGGCATCAACGGCCTGGTCTCGGTCGCCTGGCACTGGCAGCACCGCCCCTGGCCGAACGCGGCCTTTGTCGTGCTGGTGCTGAACAACCGCGACCTGAACTTCGTCACCTGGGAGCAGCGCGGGATGCAGGGCGAACCGAAGTTCCAGCCGTCGCAGCTGCTGCCCGATTTCTCCTACGCCGAGTATGCGCGCATGCTGGGCCTGGCCGGCGAACGCATCGAGGACCCGGAACAGCTGGGGGCGGCCTGGGAGCGGGCCTTGGCGAGCGACAAGCCCTTCGTGCTGGAAGCGGTGGTGGACCCGAACATCCCGCCGCTGCCGCCGCAGACGGTCGAGAAGCAGCGCGAGCAGTACGAGGAGGCGATCGGGAAGGGCGACAGCGAGGCGGTGGATGTGCGGCGCGGCGCCGATGCGCAGTCCGATTCTTGACCATTTGGTAAGATTCTGGCTGACCCGTTTTTGTATTTTTGTAATCCCTTTCTTACATACTCACAGCGCCGCTACCGATTCTGTGTACATGGTCCAGGCCGGATAATGTTGCAATCGTCCCAAGAGACCAACAATGCCATCCGAGACCATGAATTCGATGCTGTTTGCAAGCGCCACCGATGTCGCAGTACCCCACGTTCCCGCCACCCGGGAACGCGCGAAGCCGCTGTACTTTTCGCTGTACCAGAATCCGCAGGCGCATCTGGACGAGGCGCGTGCCTATGTCGCCGACCAGGTTGCCGCCGTGCAGGCGCTGCCGGCCGACCTGCCGTCGAACATCGCCGAGCTGCCGGCCTGGGTCGAGGAGCGCACCGATGCCGTCGGCGCCCAGTACCGCGAGTACCTGGCCGCGCGCAAGAACGGCGCGCCGCGCCGCTACTTTACTTGCCGCGCGCACGCCCTGTACTTCATCAAGGCGGTGGCCCCGACCAAGCTGGTCGACGGCGCCTGGCTCTACGGCCTGCTCAAGCACTGGGACAACCCGGCCTACCACGAGCTGATCAAGACCTACCTCGAAGAGCTGGGCGAGGGCGCGCCAAGCAAGAACCACGTCACCATCTACCGCAAGCTGCTGGCCACCCATGGCTGCGAGGGCTGGGAACACCTGGATGAGGATCACTTCGTGCAGGGCGCGATCCAGCTCGCGCTCGGCCACAACACCGAGCACTTCCTGCCCGAGGTGATCGGCTACAACCTCGGCTACGAGCAGCTGCCGCTGCACCTGCTCATCACCTCGTACGAGCTGAACGAATTCGGCATCGACCCGTATTACTTCACGCTGCACGTCACCGTCGACAATGCCGCCAGCGGCCATGCCCAGAAGGCGGTGCAGGCCCTGACGCAGCTGATGCCGCGCGTGGGCGACCGCGAAGCCTTCTATCGGCGCGTGCTGGACGGCTACCGCCTGAACGACATCGGCGCCAGCACCACCTCCTGCATCGCCGAGTTCGACCTGCAGGCCGAACTGGTGAACATCCTTGCCGCCAAGAGCGGCGTCGGCAAGAACATGCACTCGGATTACTGCCGCGTCGCCGGCCGCTCGGTCAACGACTGGCTGGCCCTGCCATCGCAGATCCCCGACTTCCTGGCGGCGCTGGAAAAGGCCGGCTGGATCAAGCGCGGCGAAGAGGTCGAGCACAGCCGCTTCTGGCGCCTGGTGCAAGGCGAGAAGGCCGAGATGTTCGGCGTCTTCAACGCCTATGAACAGCAGGTGCTGCGCGACTGGATCCAGTCGGCCCCTGGCGGCGAGCGCGCCGAAGGACCGCGCCTGCTCACCTGGCGCGCACGCCAGCGCACCCTGGACAACCTCGGCGAGCACGCGGACCGCAGCGCGCATTTCCCGGAACGGGGCCTGATCCGCCGCCATCCGCGCCTGGAAGCGCCGGACAACGAACTGCGCCTGCTCGAGGAGAAGGTGGCCGGGGCTGCCGGCAAGCAGGAAGCGATGGAACTGCTGGGCGCCCTGATGTCGCCGGAGGTCCACCACACGGCGGCCGGCCTGATGGCCACGCGCATGTACACGCGGCTGTTCGACGCTTGAGGACGCCGCCACCGGAATTCCCGCGCGCCGGCCACAGCCGGCGCGCTTAATAATTATTACAAGGATCTATTTGTGCAAATCCTGGAACAGCGCTTCCTGCGTGGACCCAACGTCCACGCCGACTCTCCCTGCCTGCTGAGCGTGATCGACCTGCAGGACCTGTATGGCATCTCCTCGAAAGACATCCCCGGTTTCAACGACGCCCTGCTGGGCGCGCTGCCTTCGCTTGCGGGACAAATCCTGCCGATCGGCCAGCGCGGCGGCTTCGCCCAGCGCCTGCGCGAAGGCACCTACCTCGGCCGCGTGATCGAGCAGGTGACGCTCGAGCTGCAGACGCTGGCCACAGGCGAGTCGACGTCGCCGGCCAGCTACGGGCGCACGCGCCCGGTCGCCGGCCGTCCCGGCGTATTCCGCATCGTCTGCGCCTACCAGTCCGAGAAGCTGGTGCAGCCCGCTTTCCAGCTGGCGGTGGACCTGGTCACCGCGTTTGGTAACGAGGAAGACTTCGACCTGGCCCCGCGCCTGGACGAGCTGCGCTCGATCGCCGCGCGGCATGCCATCGGCACCAGCACCGCGGCGGTGCTGGCGGCGGCGCACGAGCGCGGCATACCGACCCAGCGCATCACCGAGGACGCCAACCTGTTCCTGCTGGGCTGGGGCGTCAAGCAGAAGCGCCTGCAGGCCACCACCACCGGCGACACCAGTTTCATCGCAGTGAAGATCGCCAGCGACAAGCAGCTCACCAAGACCCTGCTCAAGGAAGCGGGCGTGCCGGTGCCGGAAGGTTCGGTGGTCACCTCCGCCGAGGATGCCTGCCGGGCCGCCGCGCGCATGCGGGCGCCGGTCACGCTCAAGCCGCTCGACGGCAACCAGGGCAAGGGCGTCACGGTCGACTGCCGCGACGACGAGCAGGTGACGCGCGCCTTCGAGTTCGCGCGCCAGTACGGCCGCCGGATCATCGTCGAGCGCTTCGTCGAGGGCCGCGACTACCGCGTGCTGGTCGCCGGCGGCCAGGTGGCGGCGGCCTCGATGCGCCGCCCGGCCCACGTGGTCGGCGACGGCCTTGCCACTGTGCGCGAACTGGTCGAGCGCGAGAACGAGAACCCGGCGCGCGGCTCCGGCCACACCAACATCCTGACCAGGATCGCGCTCGACGACCATGCGGCCGACATCCTGCGCAAGCAGGGCTTCGACTTCGACAGCGTGCTGCCGGTCGGCGTCGCGGCCGAACTGCGCGGCAACGCCAACCTGTCCACCGGCGGCACCGCCGAGGACGTAACAAGCCTGCTGCCGGAATCGACGCGCCTGCTGTGCGTCCGGGCCGCCGCCAAGATCGGGCTGGACGTGGCCGGCATCGACATCGTCTGCCGCGACATCGCGCTGCCGCTCGAGGCCCAGCGCGGCGCCGTCATCGAGGTCAACGCCGCGCCCGGCATCCGCATGCACCAGTATCCGAGCGCGGGCGAGCCGCGCGACGCCGGCGACGCCATCGTGCAGGGGCTGATGGGCGAATCAAGCGGGCGTATCCCGCTGATCGCCGTCACCGGCACCAACGGCAAGACCACCACCACGCTCCTGATCGCGCACACGGTGCGCCTGGCGGGCAAGGTGACAGGCGTGACCACCACCGAAGGCGTCTTCATCGACGGCAAGCAGGTGGCCAAGGGCGACTGCACCGGCTACTGGTCGGCGCGCACCGTGCTCGGCTCGCCCGACGTCGAGGTGGCGGTGCTGGAGACGGCGCGCGGCGGCATCCTCAAGCGCGGCCTGGCCTTCGATCGCTGCGACGTCGGCGTGGTGCTGAACATCGCCGCCGACCACCTCGGCCTGGACGGCGTCGACACCGTGGAAGACCTGGCCCAGGTCAAGGCGGTCGTCGCCACCTCGGCCTCGCGCGCCGTGGTCCTGAACGCCGAGGACCCGCTGTGCGTGGCCATGGGGCGCCGCGCCAAGCCGGAAGCGGAGATCGTCTACTTCTCGATGGACCCGGAAAGCCCTGTGTTCCTGCAGCACCTGGAAGACGGCGGCCGCGGCGTCTACCTGCAGGACAACGCGGTGGTGGTCGCCGACGGCAACCTGCACCAGGAACTGGTGCGTGTCGAAAGCATGCCGGTGGCCTTCGGCGGGCGCGCCCGCTTCAACATCGCCAACAGCCTGGCGGCGGCGGCGGCCCTGATGGCTTCAGGCTTCAGCAACATGCAGATCGCCACCGGCCTGTCTACTTTTGTGTCGAACGGCCGCACCAATCCGCTGCGCACCAATATGTTCGACATCCGCGGCGTGACCGTGATCGTCGACTACGCGCACAACCCGGCGGCCTACAAGGCGATGGCCGAGATGGCGCGCGCCCTGCTGCCGGGGCAGCTGGTGGGCATCGTCACCGCCCCGGGCGACCGCCGCGACGAGGACCTGCGCGAGGTCGGCCGCGTGTGCGGCGCGCGCTTCGACGAGCTGGTGGTGTACGAGTCGCAAAGCCGCGGGCGCGCGGTGGGCGAGGCGGTCGACCTGATCCTCGACGGCGCGGAAGAAGCGGCCGGCATGAGCGACACGTTGCACCGGGTGATCGAGGTGGGGGAGGCGATCCGCCACGGCCTGAGCCTGTGCCGTCCCGGCGACGTGCTGGTGTTCGCCTGCGGCTCCTCGCTGCAGGTGTTCGTGGATGCCTTGCGGGTCAATGATCCGGAGAGTGCGGACCTGGTGGCGGCGCAGGTCTGAGACCCGCGCCAACGAAACAGCGGCCTGCGGGCCGCTTTTTTGTTGGGGTCAGGTCAGAAGAAGAACTGCAGCGCCAGGGTCCAGACGTTGGGCTTGAGGACGTCCGGCTTTTTCATGGGCAGGCGCTCGTACTCGAGCGTGACGGCGGCGTTCGAGGTGATCGAATACTGCAGACCGAAGGCGCCATAAGCGCCGGTGTCGGTCTTCTTGCCGAGCGCGCTTGGGGCCGGCGGCGGCAGGGCCGGGCGGCGGGTCTGGGCCACGCCCACCTTGCCGTAGGCGCTCAGTTTCTCGGTCAGCGGGATGCTGGGCTTAACGGCAATGTACATGCCATAGCCGTTCTTCAGGTCGACGGCGCCGCCTTCGACCGCCAGGCGCTTGCCGAACTGGTAGCCGCCGAACACCTTCGGGCTGGCGTTGGTCGCCGCGCCGACGTAGTCGACGCCGGAGACCGCCACGCCGGCGTAGGCTTGCCCCACGCCGGCGCGCACCGGTTCGGCAGCCTGGACGGCGCCGGCGAATGCCATGCCTGCGAAGAGAACGGCCAACACTTTCTGCATACCTTTTCCTTCCGAATTCGAGCCGGTCCGCTGTCGTGAGGAGCGGGCCGGGTTACGGATGAGCAAGGTAACAGTTGAATGCACGCATTAAAATAGCAATTTGTAACTAATTGCAAAAGTTTGGCGCATTCATGGCCAAGGATTTATCAGTTTAAGTAATGCTTAAGCAAAACGCCCCGTGCAGGGGTAATGCCGTTCAGTTAAGGT